>CAMAXU010000010.1 GCA_945862455.1 Rickettsia typhi
ATGATTGGGCACATGAAGCATGAAGGAAAGCTAGGGCTTTGCCGGCTCAAAGGGATTGTTGGTGATCAGCTCAATGCACTGCTGACAGGAGTTGGACACAATCTCAGGCTAATCCTGAATCACATCAGGAAATTGATGAGGCTCAAAAAGCTAAAGAATTTTTTGATCCAAATTTTATCCCATCTGCTGGAGATATTTTTACTGAAAATTTATCGACTTAGGAATTGTTAGTTTGGGGGATAGGTTCTTCAGTGCGGACTAGGTATGCTTACCTTTCAAAAAATTTAGAATCACAAAAATTTCTTAGAAAAACTTGATTTGCGACAGCGCCATAATGATTTAAAGTTTTTAAGTAATTCTCCGACCTTGCTTTGCTCGGCTACATCCCCTTTGTCAAAGGAGGCTTGAACTAACTTCTAATTTTTTCTTCTAACCCTTTTATTTCTGCCAAAATAGTTGGCGTTGAATTCATCAATTGATTCACGATTTTTACGGAATGAATAACAGTCGCATGATTTTTGCCACCAAATTCTTTACCAATATTCGGCAAACTTTCCGAAGTTATGGTTTTTGCTAAATACATCGCAATTTGACGAGGTCTAGCAATAGCGCGCGCACGATTAGCTGAAGTTAAATCTGAAAGTTTAATGCCATAAAAATGAGCAACGGATTTTTTGATTTTATCAATTGTTGGCGCAATTGATGAAGAAGCGCGGATGTAATCTGACAAAATGCATTTCGCAGTTTCGATGCTGATTTCGCGATCATCTAAAACTTTTTCAGCAATTAATTTTTTCATCGCGCCTTCTAAATCACGAACTGAAGTGGTGATTTTTTCAGCAACATAACTAACAACTTTATCGCAAAGTTCTTGCCCATGCATTTTCGTTTTAGCTTTTAAAATCGCCACGCGATCAGAATAATCAGGGTTTTTGAAATTAACGATCATGCCCCCAGAAATGCGCGACTTTAGTTTTTCATCAATATTTTCAAGGTCAGAAGGGCAGCGATCGCAAATCAAAACCACCTGTTTATTGTCTTCAACAAGTGAATTAAAGCAGTTCATAAATTCTTGCTGCGTGCTTTCTTTGCCAGCGATGAATTGAACGTCATCGACGATTAACACATCAATTGAGCGCATTTTTTCTTTAAAACTCATAACATCCTTACTGCGAATTGACTGCACGAAATGAAACATGAATTTTTCAGCTGATAAATATACAACTTTTTTAGATTTATCTGCTTCTTTGATTTGCCAGGCAATTGCTTGCGCTAGGTGAGTTTTACCCATGCCGACATTTCCATGAATGAAAAGCGGAATTTTATCATCAAACAAATTGATTTGCGCATCAAGACCGGCAGCAATTTTAGCCATTGAAACCGCAAGTTTGTTGTATTTAGTGCTAACAAAATTCTGAAAAGTATAACGCGAATTTAATTCAGTTCCAAAAGCAAAAACATTGTCATGTTTGGAAAGATTAACAATTTTAGCTTCAGTGATTGTAAATTGCGGAGCTTCTAAAGCCGCTTTAGCTGAACAAATGACTCGTACTTTTTTAACTTGCGGACGAATTGCATGAGCCAAGCTTTTCAGATTTTTGCCTTTAACTTCAACAAATTCACGAATAACCCAATCACGAATGAATTTTGAAGGAGCAGTAAAAATGATTTCGCTTTCTGATTGCGAAAAAATTTCTAAAGCACCCAACCATTTATTATAATTATCTTCACCAAATTCTAATTTGCAGGCAGCTAAAAATGAGCTTAGAAAAAACTCATTTTCTTGGGATAATTCTGTATTTTTTATAGCAACTTGTGGCATCTACTTCTGTCTCCATGGTAGGTTATTAGCTTTCCAGCCATTGATTTTTCCTCTTTGTTGATCTTGATCCAAATCACCTTCAAAACCGGAAGTGATATTATAGCAATTTTTGTAACCAAGATTCGTTGCATAGTTCGCGGCTTGGTTAGATCTAGCGCCAGAGCGGCATAAGAAAAAAATAGGAGCATCTTTTGGAGCAGCTTTTTCTAAAGAAATAACAAAATCAGGGTTTTCATTCATGTTAGGCAAAATTTGCCAAGGCAATAGTGCCATTCTGTTATTGAATGACGCAGCATTTACTATTCCCACGAAATTGAATTCTTCGAAAGTTCTTACATCTATAAGAATAGAATTTTGATCTTTTTTTAGTAGCTCAAAAGCGTCTTGAGCATTTATTTGAATAACTGACATTTTTAAAATGATTGGCAACTTGGGAAAGAAATTGGCGATGAAAAATTTCTTATATTTTTTAGTCGAAAAGTTGAGCTGATAATTGAGTAATTTTTGCTTAGGTAAAGGTATTTATTTTTTGTTTTAACAAATATATTTCTTGACAGTCAACGAGGCTAAAACATTCCAACGAACAATTTTTTAATTACTCACAAAAGCTTGATTATCAAGGTTTGGCAAGGTTGATCCTTAATCGCAGTCTAGAGGGAAAACAACTCTAACTCGTGCAAGTTTTTTCTTAAAATTATTTTAAAAGTTTTTCTTTTTGAAATGAAAAAAAGCTAAATAAATTCCTAAAAAAATTAATGGTAAAGATAGAAGCTGTCCCATAGTGATTTTGGAAAGAAAAAATCCGAGTTGTTCATCTGGTTCGCGAAAATTTTCGATTAAAATTCGGAAGGATCCGTAAAAAATTAAAAACATACCGCTTAAAAATTTCGGCTGCTTTCTTAACTTTTCAAAACGACTTAAAGTGAATAAAATAATGAAAAGCAAAATTCCTTCTAAAGCTGCTTCGTAAAGTTGACTCGGATGTCTTGGCAAATCACCGCCATTGGGGAAAATAATTCCGTAATCAGAACCGGTAACGCGACCGAAAAGCTCCATATTTATAAAGTTAGCAATACGTCCAAAAAAAAGCCCAACTGGAGCTGCAACGGCGAGAACATCCATAAGCTTCCAATATTCTAATTTATAATGCCTCGCAAAAAGCCACATGCCGAAAATTACACCAAAAAGCCCGCCATGAAATGACATTCCGCCTTGCCAAAAAGCAAAAATTTGAAAAGGGTGCGAGAGGAAAAAATCTGGGTTGTAGAAAAAAACATAACCGAGACGACCACCGAAAAGAACAGATAAAACGGCCCATATTAGCCAGTCATCATAGGCTTTTGGAGTTAGAAATGAATCTTCTTTGTTGGATTTTTTAAGCCAGAAAAGTGCAAATAAAATTCCGGCAATGTAAGCGAGAGAATACCAACGAATTGCGATTGGGCCGATTGCGATTGCAACTGGGTTTAATTCTGGAAGGTAGATTGGGAACATGATTTTTTATAGAATTTGTGTTGCTAGCTCGATTTATCCACGCCCTTTATAATCCGAAACCGTTTGCTCTTTTATCCAAACATCTTTCGGCAATTTTCCACTTTGGAAAAAAATATCAATTGGGATGCCGCCACGCGGATACCAATAACCGCCGATTCTCAACCATTTTGGTTTTATACAAGCGATAATATCTTTGGCGATTTGCACCGTGCAATCTTCATGAAATGCTCCATGATTTCTGTAGGCAAACAAATAAAGCTTCAAAGACTTGCTTTCAACAATCGAATTGCTCGGAACATAATCAATTACCAAATGAGCAAAATCAGGTTGTGAGGTTATTGGACAAATCGATGTAAATTCAGGACAGGCGAAACGAATGGCATAATCAACATCCAGATGTGGATTTGAAACTTTCTGCAAAATTTTCTGCGTTGGTTCTTTAAAATTATAGTCAGTTTTTTGACCCAATAATAATTGTGATTTTTTTTTCATTATTCCTCGTTCATTTCATTGATTGGCATTGGCGCTAACTGAATTACTCTTGTTGGTCGCATTTCAGCATGCGGAATTATAACTCTTTGAATAAATTTACTTTCTTTTATGCCGCTAATTGCATTATTCAAACGCACTTCTCCGCCATCGTTAAACAACACGCAATTCAGTAATTTTCTCATAAAATCAGCGTCATTATTAGTAGAAAATTGACCGGCACCGTTTGCGACAACATTATGAATATCGTTACCATGTCTGGTTTCGCGACTAACTTTTACCTTCTTGTCTTTAAAAAAATTTTCAATTTGATCACCAAGTGGACGAACGCTATCTGCAATATCATGAACAACATGCGCGATGTTTTGAGTAATATCATGTGCTACATGCGCAATTTCATGTATAATATTTTTAAGATTTGTCATTTTCCATTATATTACAGGTTAAGTGATTTGAATCAGCGCCCATTTCAAGCATGTCGGCGATAATTTTTTCTAAATTTTCATCGAGCTTTTCTTCATCTTTAATATGAGCAAGAGCGGTAACTTTATTTTCCTGATCAGAAATAATCACAATAACACCACTCTTGGCATTTGGCGAAGCAATTATTGAGTTATCGCCTTTAACAACGCCATATTCGCCACTGAGGATTACCAATGGCTGGCAAGTTGATATATCTGTTAAATTAATCATTTTAAATTGATGATTGCGGATTGAAATGCGGGCATTTATTTTGCGCCGAAATTTTTATAAAAACTAATCTATTTCCTTAGACATGAAAGACGCAAATATTTTTTATCAAACTCCAAAAAATGCTGCATTAATTTTCCCCGACGGCACTTGTTTTTATGGTTATGGAATTGGAAAAAAAGGTATCACTACAGGCGAAATCTGCTTCAACACTGCAATCACCGGATATCAAGAAATTTTAACTGATCCATCTTATTCGGGACAAATCATTAATTTTACTTTCCCTCACATCGGAAATATCGGAACTAATTCTAAAGATATAGAAGCTAACTTAGTAAGAGCCCGCGGTCTTGTAATTCGTGAAGCGATTACCAGTCCGTCAAATTATCGCTCGCAAGAAAATTTGAACTCATGGCTTGAATCACATAATATTACCGGCATTTCTGGAATTGATACCAGAAAAATTACTAAACTCATCAGATCAGATGGCGCTAAGACTGTCGGCATTATTTTTGCTGATAAAATTGATGAAAATTTAATTAAAAAAACAATTGAAGAAATTAAAAAAACTCCTGATTTAGACGGAGTTGAACTAGCTCACGGCGCCAGTGAAAATCGCAATTATCCTTGGGAATCTGAAGGTAAATGGGTGCAAACCAAAAATAATTATAACAAAATTGGCGAGAAAAAATTTAAAGTTGTAGCAATTGATTATGGTGCAAAATTAAATATTTTACGCTGTTTAACCCAAGTAGGTTGTGATGTTGAAGTTGTTGGTGCTAAAGCAAGTTTTGAAGAAATAATGGCAAAAAATCCTGACGGCGTGTTTTTATCGAATGGTCCGGGAGATCCTGCTGAAACCGGCAAATATGCAATTCCCGTTATTCAGAAAATTCTTGAAAATAAAATCCCGCTTTTCGGAATTTGTTTAGGTCATCAATTATTGGCTTTAACAATTGGTGCCAAAACCCGCAAAATGATTCAGGGACATCGCGGAGCTAATCATCCAGTACAAGATTTACGTAGTAAAAAAGTTGAAATCACCAGCCAAAATCATGGATTTTGTGTTGAAGCCGCTTCAATTCCAAGCAATGCTGAAGTTACTCACATCTCGCTTTTCGACAATTCGGTGGAAGGTTTAAGATTGAAAGATAAGCCAGCATTTTCAGTACAATACCACCCTGAAAGCTCGCCAGGACCGGATGATAGCTTTTATCTCTTCGAGCAATTTGTTGAACTAATGAAAGAAAATGGGCGTAGTTAGCAACATCTACCTCATTATTTTTTTACCTTTAGTTGCTTCACTTTTTTGCCAGATCTTTGTCAAAAAAAGCCTTTCTTTTTGGATCGCTTTTATTTCCTGTGTTGCGACTTTTTTTCTGACCCTAAAAGTTTTTCCTGATGTTTTAATTTACGAAAAAATCAGCAATGATTTCGAGCTTTCGCCACTTTCAATCGCCTTGGAATTCAGGATAGATCTGCTTGGAATGATTTTTTTACTTTTACTAACTTTTTTAAAAATCGTAATTTTATTTTTCTATCGTACCGATATTGAAAGAGTTTTGGATGATAAAAGCATTCGCATTTTCTATTCTGTTTTTCTGCTTCATCTCTTCAGCTTAGTTGGCATTTTTACCACCAATAATCTGCTTAATTTATTTTTATTTTTTGAAATTTACGCCTTTAGTTTTTTTGCTACCGTTTCAATTTCTCGCGATAGCAAGCTTTTAAAATTGTCATTTCGTTATTTCTGTCTAAACGCCACTTCTTCACTTCTGATCCTCTTTTGTTTTTTTGCAATTTACTTAACTTTTGGCGAAATAAATTTCGATAGAATCGCCGGAAATTTACCTTTAGTTGCTCAAACACATTTATGGTTTCTGGCCTCTATTTTCATACTTTTAGCCATAGCTTTTATAATAAAATTTTTCCCTTTCTGGCTTTATTTTGAAAAACTAAAAAGCACTAATTTAATTGCTAATTTTCTGGCGATCGACGCACTTTTTATCAAAACCACGGTTGGCATTTTTTTAACTTTAAAATTCATCTACTTCTTTTTTGGAAATCATCTTCTTTTTGTTAATTTCAACTTCGCGCCAATTCTGATTTTTCTTTCAATTCTGCTAATTTTTTACAGCGCGATTAAGCTTTACCAGCAAAAACATCTTAAACTTATCGTCGCTTATTTTTGTCTAAATAATTTAGGATTTATTTTTGCTTGTATTGCGCTTCAAACCATTGAATCACTGCAAGCGCTGTTTTTTTATCTGCTTAATTTCACCTTGGTAAATCTTCTAATTTTTATTTTTGCTACTTTTTTAAAACGTTATTTTGCCACTTCTTCAATTAATAAAATTTGGATCATCCGCAAAAATCATTTTCTCTTAATTTTACCAATCAAATTACTAATTTTCTTCATCGCAGCTTTTCCGCTGACAATGTTATTTTTTGGTAATTGGTATCTCGCTTATGCCAGTTTTAATTTTGGTTTTGAATTATTTTTGTTAGTCGCAATTGTGGTTTCAAGCTTTGTTCACGCTAGTCTGGCGGTAAAATTAATTTCCTCATTTTTTGCCAAACATAACAATAATCAAATTGAAAAAATGCCGTTTTTAGGAATTAAAAAATATCAATTTTACCTGATTTCATTTTGGTTTTTAATCATCGCAATTTACGTTGTCGCCTTTAGCGCCGGACTTACTAATAATTTTTCTTTAAGGTTCGCTTCCTATTTACTTTCGAACACAATTTAAAATTATGACCCAAACGCAATTCTTACTTTTATTAATTGCAATAATCCCTTTCATAAACTGCCTGATTATAAAGCTGTGCGCTGAATCGCCAAAACTTGTAGATATTTCTTCAAAACTTTTACCAACATTATTTCTAGCAAATTTAATCGGACTTTGCGGAAATTTAAATCGCGATAATTCTTATTTAATAATAGCAGAAGCCACGCGTGGCGTAGCTTTGGGTTTTGATGTTGATGCTCTTGCTTTGGGATGTTTATTTTTACTAACTTTTTTTTGGATTATTTTTGTTTTTTATTCACAGCGTTTTTTCCAAATTTCTGACGCCAAAAATGCCACTAATATAAAAAGCTTTTTTGCCACTATAATCGCTTTTCTAAACCTCATAATCATCAGCAAAAACCTGCTTAGCGTTTTATTTTTCTATAATTGCCTGATAATTTTATGCCATTTTTTTGCCACCAAATTTCTTTATAAAAAACAAAATAGCTTCACCCATTTTTTTACTTTCCTGCTTTATCTTGAATCAATATTTCTATTTCTGGCAATCGTTGCCACCTACAAATTTACTGGTCAAATCGATTTCGTTGCTGAAGGAATAATTTCAGATAGTTTAAGCAACATTCAATATTCGATAATTTTAACTTTATATTTAGGCGGCCTTTTTATGGCGATTTTTATTCCGTCTTATTTGCTTTACCGCAACCTAATCAATCTTGATCCAATTATCATTTATATCCTTTTTTTTCTAGCTTACGGCCTTAGTACACTTTACATTTTTACTAAAATTCTGGCATTCACTTTTGGCTTTAAATCATTCGCTTTAATGGGTGAAAATTTTCTGCAAATTATTGAATGGATTTTTCTCGTTAATATTCTTGTCACTTCAATATTTTTGCTCTTTAGCAAAGGTTTAAAGTCGTCATTTTTCTATCTTTTCTTTCAGCAATTTATCTTCGCTTTATTCTCAATTTTTATTTTTGCAATTTACGACAAATCAGCAGTTTGTTTGGCTTTATTCTCATTTTTATTATCAATTACCCTGATTTTTTTAACCACTTCCAACTTTATTTTATATCTCTCCAAATCAGAACATAAATGGCTGGGCGGGCTTTTTTACAATTTAAAAATCACTTCAGTTTTATTTATTTTTGCCATTTTCAACTTGATTGGATTGGCTCCGGGAATTGGCGCTGTAGAAAAATTTTATCTCATTAAAATCCTTTTCCAAAAAGAATTAATCGTTCCCGGAATTATCTTTGGCATTAATTTCATAAGTCTTTTACTTTTTGCTTGGAAAGTGATTTACCCGCTTTTCTTAAATGATTCGGAAAGCGATTCTGAAATTTCGGCCGAAGAAATAAAAAGTGCTAAAGAAATTGCTAAAGCTATTGATTTCGATTCCAGCCTTATTTTAACTGCATTGATTGTAGCAGTAACAATATTTCTTGGGTTAATTCTATTTCCACTTTTAACCAATCTCATATGAATGAAGTAAAAGCAAAAGTTTTAAAAATCTGTAACGACGCTAAAAAAGCGAGTTCAGAGATTTCTGCGCTTGATTCTGCAACTAAAGATCAAGTGTTGTTGGAAGTGGTAAAGCTGCTTAAAAAACACACGCAAAAAATTATCAAAGCCAATCAAAAAGACGTTAAAATTGCCAAAGAACATAAGCTCGATGCTGCAAAAATTGATCGTTTGGTTTTAGATGAAAAAAGAATTATGGGTTTGGCAAATTCAGTTAAAGATATTATCAAGCTTTCGGATCCTGTTGGCAGAATTCTTTATGATGCGTCGCGCGAAAATGGTTTGCGCATTCGTCGGATAAGCACGCCAATCGGGGTTTTATTGGCAATTTATGAATCACGACCAAACGTAACTTCAGACATTGCGGCCTTGGCTTTAAAATCAGGAAATGCCGTGATTTTGCGTTGTGGTTCTGATTCGATTAATTCTTCAAAAATTCTTGCTGATATTTATCGCGAAGCTTTAGAAAAATTCGAAATTGACAAAGATGCCGTAATCTTGGTGCCAAATATCGAGCGCGAATATGTTTCTGAATTATTGCGTATGGAAAGTCACATTGATGTTGTAATTCCGCGTGGCGGCAAATCTCTCATTAAAGCGGTGATGGAAAATACCAAAATTCCAGTTTTCCGTCATCTCGACGGTAATTGTCACACTTATATCAATGAAAAAGCTGATTTTGACAAGGCTAGAAAAATTTTGCTCAACGCTAAAATGAGAAGGTTGGGAATCTGTGGTGCAACTGAATCGCTTTTAATTGACAAAAAAATCGCCAAAAAAATCCTGCCTTTAATTGCCGATGATTTAGTAGAAGTTGGCTGCGAAATGCGCGGCGATGAACAAGCTGTTGAGATTGACAGCAGAATTAAACTTGCGGAAGAGAAAGATTTTTACACTGAATATTTAGATAAAATAATTTCGATTAAAATTGTTCGTGATATTGATGATGCGATAAAACATATCGGAATTTATGGCTCATCACATACTGAAAGCATTATTACTGAAGATTCAAAAGCGGCGGAGCATTTTTTAAAAAAAGTAAATTCTGCAATCGTTATGCATAATACCTCAACCCAATTTGCTGATGGCGGTGAATTCGGACTTGGCGCTGAAGTTGGAATTGCCACAGGAAAATTGCACGCCCGCGGACCAGTTGGACTAGAACAACTCACAACTTATAAATATATCGTTGAAGCTGATTGCGGTTTGAGGAAATAAAAAAACTTGATTTGCGACAGCGCCTTAAAGATTAAAATTTCTCAAAAAAAACCACCTCTTTATCGCTTTCAAATTTTCTGTTACAAATTTTATCACACCATATTAGCTGTCTCGCTCTCTTCTTAAAAGAGTTTTATCATCCCTCCTAACAACTAATAAAATTTTATGAAAAAATTATTACTTATTGTTTCCGTGGCGGCATCTCTAACCATTTCAAACGCAATTGCTAAAACAGAAGGAAATTCAGTTGGTATCGGACTTATGAGATCAGCTTCTGATCATAAAAGCTCTGCTTCTGATGAAATACATTATCAAGATGACACATTAAGTTTTGCACTAAACTACAAATATAACGCTCATTTGAGTGACAATTTCTATGTTGCTCCCGGTGTTTCTTATGATTATGTCGGAACCGACACTGGTGCTGGCGGAAATGATGTAAAAATCAATCATCGTTATAACGCAAGAGTGGATGTTGGTTATGATATTAAAGAATATTTGGCTGCCTATTTAATGGCTGGTTATTCTGCAATTGATTATAAAATCAGCAATACTGAAGGTAAAAATAATAATATCGAATATGCTCCAGTATATGGTTTGGGTTTTAATGCTCAATTATGTAAAGAATGGAATCTAAATATCGAATATACTTACCAACAAGCTGATCTAAGCGCTCCAGGCGGCTCAATTTCGGACACCAGACTTGAAACTTATATGGTTGGACTTGCCTATAATTTCTAATTAATAGAATTGTTTGAGAATTAAGGTCGGCTCCTTAAAAAGAGCTGGCCTTTTTTATTTCTCGCAAATTCATTAAAAATAATGCAAAAAAATCTCATCGAAAATTTAAGCAAAATAATCGCTAAACTACCCGGAATGGGACCACGCATTGCCAAAAGAATTGTGCTTCATTTAGCTAATAACAAAGAAAAAACTTTGCTGCCTTTAATTGAAAATCTGCAAGCGCTCCATGACAAAATTCATAATTGTGAAATTTGTGGAAATTTAGATGAAGGAAAAATCTGCGCCATATGCGACAATACTGGGCGCGACAATAGTGTAATTTGTGTGATCGAGGAAGTTGCAGATTTATGGGCGATTGAGCGCGCCGAAAATTATCATGGAAAATATCATGTTTTGGGCGGAAATCTTTCAGCGATTTCAGGAAAAACTATTGAAGATTTGAATTTGGAAAATTTGTATTTACGTTTGAAAGAAGGAAATACAAAAGAAGTAATTATCGCAACAAGCGCAACGATTGACGGTCAAACAACGGCGCATTTTTTGGCAGAAAATTTGAAAGAATTTTCTGTAAAAACCACGCGTTTGGCCCACGGAATTCCAGTTGGAAGTGAGTTGGATTATTTAGATGAAGGAACTATTTCAATTGCTTTTAAGACTAGAAGTGAGTTTTAAAATTTCAGGTCATCCTAGAAAAACAAATCATATAAAAATATGTTCCTTCCATCAAACTTCACTAACCAAGCCGCTAAAATAATCACCCAAATGCAACAAAAAAACCTCATGCTTGTTTGCGCCGAATCCTGCACCGGCGGTCTTTTATCGGCCTTATTCACCGAAATCTCAGGTTCCTCAAAAGTAATTGAGCGCGGTTACGTTACATATTCCAACGAAGCAAAAATAGAATTGCTCGGAGTCAAAAAAGAAATCATCGAAAATTTCGGCGCTGTCAGTGCTGAAACCGCCGCTGAAATGTCTAAAGGCGCTTGTGGAAATTCTGAATCAAATGTCGCAATTTCAATTACGGGAATTGCCGGACCAGATGGCGGCTCAGAAAATAAACCAGTTGGTTTGGTTTATATCGGATTTTGTTTTGCTAAAAAGAATCAGGTCAGAAAATTTAACTTCTCGGGCAATCGCGATGAGATTAGAAAAGCAGCAGTAAAAGCAGCGCTGCAAATTATTGAAGCTGGAATTCAATAAGAACTTGTTACTTTTCTCCAACCAAACCTTTCCAAACATATTCAGTTGTAAAAGGCAACAATGGTGCTGCCGCTTCACACATTGTAACTAAAACTGTGTAAAGCGAATCGTAAGCATCTTGCTTATCTTGATCCATTTCACCTTTCCAAAAGCGTTGGCGATTTCTTCTGATATACCAATTATTTAGGCTTTCAAAAAATTGGTTAAATTCTTCGCAGGCAACAACGGTGTCATAGCATTGCATTGCTTCGTCAATTTTAGTAACTGTCGCTTTTAACTTAGCTAAAATATAACGATCCAGAATATTTTTTAGGTCTTTTTTGAACTCAATTCTTTGCGCCACAACTGCGTCAACATTGGCGTAAAGACAGAAAAAGTTAAAAGCGTTGATCAAAGGTTTGATCGAAAGACGTAAAGTGTCGCGAATTGCCTTTCCATCCTTATCAATACGAAGTTCTTGTCCACGCATTACGGGCTGCGAAATCATATAAAAACGCATCGCGTCTGATCCTAAGTTTGAAAAAATTTCTAACGGATCGGCGTAATTTTTCAGACGTTTTGAAAGTTTTTGCGATTTTTCATCCAAAATAGTTCCATGGCAAATCACGTTTTTAAACGGCGCTTTGTCAAAAAGAGCGGTTGATAACACAAACAAAGTGTAAAACCAGCCGCGAGTTTGCGCCACATATTCGGTGATAAAATCGGCCGGGAAATTTTGTTCAAAATGCTCTTTATTTTCGAACGGATAATGCATTTGCGCGTAAGGCATTGAACCAGATTCAAACCAGCAATCAAGCACATCGGTAACACGTTTGTATGTTTCGCCATTTTCTTTGAAAATAATTTCATCAATAAAAGGGCGATGCAAATTATCAACTTTTCTGCCCGCAACTTTTTCAAGTTCGGCAACTGATCCAAAAACTTTTATTTTGCCCGATTCGCTTTTCCAAACTGGCACCGGACAGCCCCAGAAGCGGTTGCGAGTAATTGACCAATCGCGAGCGCCTTCCAGCCATTTTCCAAATTGTCCGTCTTTGATGTGGTTTGGAATCCAGTTGACGCCTTGGTTTAACTCAACCATGCGATCTTTGAAATCGGTAACTTTTACATACCACGAAGAAACGGCGCGATAAATCAACGGCGTGTCGGTGCGCCAGCAATGTGGGTAATTGTGGAGATATTGTTCGGTTTTAATCCAAGCACCCAAAGCTTTTAGATATTTTATGATGTCGTCATTGGTTTCAAAAACCTGCTTGCCTTTGATTGAAAGTTCAGGCAAGTCAAACATTTCTGACGTAAATTTTCCACCTTCATCAACTGGGCAAAGAGTTGGAATGCCATTGGCTTTACAAAGAAGTTGGTCGTCTTCACCAAATCCGGGAGCTAGGTGAACAATGCCCGTTCCTTCGTCGGTTGTAACAAAATCGCCGTGTAAAACTGTGAAAGCTTTTTGGTTATTTTGGATTTTTTCGTGATTAACTAAATATGGGAAAAGTGGTTTGTATTTTAGACCAATTAAACTCTCAGCTCTAAACATTTCTCCTTCTAACATATCGTACTGAGTTACTGTATCATACTCTGATTTTATGGCGGAAAGATTTGGATATTCCGTTGTTGCTCCAATAGATTTTAAGGCTTTATTGGTGGCTATGTAGATTTTTTTGTCTTTGTAACCAAGGCAAAAATGATCATTTTTATTGATCGCTAAAGCTAAATTTGATGGTAAAGTCCAAGGAGTTGTTGTCCATGCTACCAAGCTAACCGATTCGATCTCTTTGCATGCTTTTTCGTAATGTTTAAAAAGCTCATATTCTTTAATAAAATCAGGAATTTCTTTTAGTTCAAAAGCCACCGTCACCGCCTTGCTCGCTTTCTGGCGGTAAGAATTATCCATCCTAGTTTCAAAATTCGACAAAGGCGTTTGGCAAGCCCAAGAATATGGAACTACGCGAAAATCTTCGTAAAGCAAACCTTTGTCAAAAAGCTGTTTGAAAGCCCAAATAACTGATTCCATGTAATTAATATCCATGGTTTTGTAGCTATTTTTAAAATCGACAAATCGACCTTGGCGTGTCACATAATTTTCCCAATCATCGGCATATTTCATCACCGACTTGCGACAAGCATCGTTAAATTTCTCAATTCCATATTCCTGAATCGCAATTTGTCCTGAAATTTGATAACCCTCGCGCGCGGTTAATTCTTTTTCGGTTTCCATTTCAACCGGCAATCCGTGCGTGTCCCATCCGAATTTGCGTTCAACTTTTTTGCCTTTCATGGTTTGATAACGCGCAACTAAATCTTTGATGAAGCCAGTCAATAAGTGTCCGTAATGCGGAAGTCCATTAGCAAAAGGTGGACCATCATAAAAAACAAATTCTGGTTTTTCTTCCTTTTCATGACGACATTCAACGTGGCTTTTGAGCGCACAGGCTTCAATCACGGGCGATACATTATCTTCTTCTAAGTTATCGAAATTCCTGATCTCAACTGATTTTTCAAAGATTTTTTCGGCTTGCCAAAAGCGCAAGATTTCTTCTTCCATCTTTGCAAAATCAAGATTCTGATTTGCTTGCGGATAGCGTGATTTTTTTGTCATTATTTGGAATAATTTATGAAATGAATTTACTTTAACAGCATAACAAACAGCTTGAATTTAGGTCAATTAAAACTTAGAAAAGTTTTTCAATTTATCTATCTTTGCAAAACGCAATCCCCATCAAAATTCTGGTTACTCAGATTTAAGTTTAAAAAATGAAAAAGTTAAAAATCGGTCTTGCCGGCTTGGGAACAGTCGGGCGGGGCGTTTATGAAATATTGAAAAAAGATGCCAAAATTCTTGAATTAAAAAGCCAAACTACTTTTGAAATTGTCGCAGTTTCAGCGCGCAGCAACAAAGATTTTGTCGATTCAAAAATTAAATTTTATTCCAACGCAATTGATTTAGCCAATGATTCGGAAGTTGATGTTATAATTGAAGTTATTGGTGGCACCACGCTGGCTAAAGAATTAGTTGAAACTGCAATTAAAAATGGCAAAAAAGTTATAACCGCAAACAAAGCTTTAATTGCCGAATTTGGCAGCGAAATTTCAGCTTTAGTTGAAAAATATAATGGTCATATTGGCTTCGAAGCTTCAACTGCGGGCGCAAATCCTGTTATTAAAACTTTTAAAGAAAGTTTTGTTTCCAATGAAATCACTGAATTTTACGCGATTTTAAACGGAACTTGTAACTTCATTCTAACCAAGATGGGAAATGAAGGTTCCAACTATTTAGAAACTTTAGCGCAAGCGCAAAAATTAGGTTACGCCGAAGCCGATCCAACCCTTGATATTAAAGGCATCGACACCGCACATAAATTGGCAATTTTATCAGCAATTTCTTCTTCATCAAAACCGGCTTTTAAAAAATTATATATTGAAGGTGTTGATGAAGTTTCAATTGAAGATGTGAAATTAGCTGATGAATTAGGCTATAAAATTAAACTTTTAGGAATTTATAAAAAGCTGGGCAACGCCTGCCAGCAAACAATTTACCCAGCTTTATTAAAAAAATGCGATAAAATCGCACAAGTTGACGGACCATTTAATGCAGTTTTAGTTAACACTTCTAACGCCAGCTGGAATCTTTCAATTGGACGCGGTGCTGGCGGATTGACAACGGGATCTGCAATTGTTGCAGATTTAATTGATATTGCCTGTGGACGTTCTTCTTTTTTATTCGGCGTTGAAAATTCTAAGTTAAGCGAAGCCAATGTTATCAATATTTCGCAGCGCGTTGGAAAATATTTTCTGAAGTTGATAATTGATAAAAATTCTGCCCAAAAAACTAATATCGCAGAAGTGATTTTTGGAAACAAAATTTTGGTAGAACAAGCAGCTTTTATTGATGCTAATGAAGAAATTATTTGTGGATTTTTGATTAATTCCCAAGTTGAAAAAGACTTAACCGAAGTTTTAAAAAATCTTGATTCTGGATTAGTTAAATCTTCAAAATTTTTACGAGTTGAAGAGATTGGGTTTTAAACTTATCGTCACAACTGCACATTTAATAAATTATCATAATGACTGATTTTTTACTCGAAATTTTAAGCGAAGAAATTCCTGCTGGAATGCAAAAAGCGGCGGCGGAAAATTTCGCTAAAATCGCCTCTGAAATTCTGACTAAAAACAATTTGGTTTTCACTTTCGAGCAGTTAAATAGCTTCATCACGCCACGCCGCTTAACGCTTTACATATCAAACCTCGAAGCTTCTCAAAAAACTCCAGCCACCAAAAAAGTTGGACCAAAAATTAATGCTGATAAGCGCGCAATTGAAGGTTTTTTAAAATCTGTTGGTTTAAGCGACGAATCGGAATTAGAAAAAACCGAAAATAACGGCCACACTTGCTACGTTTATAGCAAGCCTGAATCCGAAATCAAAACTAACGCAATTTTAAAAGATTCAATTCCACAAATTTTACAAAAAATGGTTGCGGCTTGGCCAAAATTAATGCGTTGGGATGTTGAAAATTCTAGCATTCAGCCAAAATGGATCAGACCAATTCGCAACATTGTTTGTTTGTTTGGTGGTGAAATTATAGAAGTTGAATTTGCTGGATTAAAATCAAATGACCAAACTTTTGGTCATTTTTTAAAAAGCTATGAACCCTTGAAATTAAAGGATGCCAGCGATTATAAAAAAACTCTTAGCCAAAATTTTGTAATTTTAGATCGAACAGATCGCAGAAAAAAAATCATTGAAGAAATTGCAAAAATCAAAACTTATCTTGGTTTTGAAACAATAGATGAAGAAGAAAAATCTCCACTTTATGACGAAGTAACTGGTCTTTGTGAATGGCCATTAGCATGGGTTGCCGAGATTGACCAAAAATTTATGGAATTGCCCGAAGAAGTTTTGGTTTTAACTCTGAAATTAAATCAAAGATATTTTTGCTTAAAAAATTCAAAAGGTGAGTTGCAATCAAAATTTATTTTTATCTCTAACGTTGAAACCACTGATTTTGCAAAAGAAAAAATTATTAAAGATAATGAAAAACTGGTTCGCGCCCGTTTAAATGATGCTCAATTTTTTATCAGCGAAGATTTAAAAAAGCCTTTAATTTCAAGAGTTCCCGATTTAAGCAAAGTTGTGTTCCATCAAAAATTGGGAACGGTTTTAGATAAAATTGTTCGCATTAATAGTTTGGCAAAATTTCTTTCTATTTTTATTCCTCATTGCGATTTAGTGCTAATTGATCGCGCTTCTGATTTATGTAAAGCAGATTTGGTTACAAAAACCATCGCTGAACTTCCGGAATTACAAGGAAAAATTGGTAGCTTTTATGCTCAAAAACAAAATGAAGATATTAAAATTTCTGCCGCAATTTATGAACATTATTTACCTTTAGGTCCAAATTCAGAATTGCCTAAAACGCCACTGGGAATTGCACTTTCAATTGCCGATAAAATTGATTCAATCACCGGATTTTTCTTGGCTGATGAAAAACCAACTAGCTCGAAAGATCCCTACGCTCTAAGGCGCGCAGTGCTTGGAATTATCAGAATTGGCTTTCAACATAATATCGCTTTTCCAATTCGTATATTAATTGAAAAGTCGCTTAACGCTTATCCGCCAAAGGTTTTAAAAACACTTTTAGGTCAAAAAGAAGGTAAGTTTTTTGAAAATAAAGAAATTTTAGTTGAAGAAATAATCCGCTTTTTTGTAGAAAGATTAAAAGCCTATTTACGCGAAAACGAGCAATTGCGACCTGACATTATTAATGCCGTAATTGATGAATATTTATCCAATTTAAAAATTCACAAACTTTGTGACATCATTTATTTAGCAAAAAAAATCAGGTTTTTAAGTCAATTTGTTAGAGAAAAAAAGAACGAAAAAATCATCGAGCTTTACAAAAGATCGGCTAATATTTTGGCAATTGAAGAAAAGAAAAGCCAAAAAAAATATAGCGGCAAGCCTTCGCGCTTAAGCATGAAAAGCACATATGAATTGGTTTTATATCGTCGCATAAAACAAGTTACTGCTGATTTTAAAAAATTGATTTCAAAAGGTGAATTTGAAATGGCTTTCAAATTACTCGATATTTTGGAATTGCCTTTAACCCACTTTTTTGATCATGTTGTGGTTAATGATAATGAAGAAAATTTACGCGAAAATCGTTTATTAATTTTATCTGAAATCCGCGCTTTATTCAATCGTGTGGCTGATTTATCGAAAGTGGAAATTTCTTAAATTTTACTATCCAAACCTTTGCTTTACAAAAAGCCGCGATTAAAATAATTTACTTATCGCAAATCAAACTTTTCGTCGAGTTTTTTGCCATCCTTTTTCAAAAAAATCAGAATCACAAAAACTTCTTAGAAAATTTTGATTTGCGACAAGCTTATAATGCTGGAAAACGCCCCAATTCATTGATTGTAAATGGCGCTGAATTCCAAAACTTCAATTTGATTTAATTTAAAAAATGACTGCTCAAAAATTTGTTTATTCTTTCGGTGATGGTAAATCTGAAGGCGACGCTTCAATGAAAAACCTTCTTGGTGGCAAAGGTGCAAACTTGGCAGAAATGTCAAAAATGGGTTTGCCAGTTCCACCGGGACTTACAATCACAACAGAATTTTGCGATTTTTATTATAAAAACGGCAAAAAATTTCCTGCTGAATTAAAGCAACAAGTTGAAGCAGCACTTAAGCAAATCGAAGAAAAAATCGGCGCCAAATTTGGTGATGAAGAAAATCCACTTTTATTTTCTGTTCGCTCCGGCGCCAGAGCATCAATGCCCGGCATGATGGACACAGTTTTAAACTTAGGTTTAAATGACAAAACAGTTTTGGGATTGGCGCAAAAAAGTAACAATCGCCGTTTCGCTTTTGATTCTTATCGTCGCTTCATCCAAATGTATTCTGATGTAGTTTTGGGCGTTGATCACTATAATTTTGAAGTAATTTTAGATGAGAAAAAACATGAGTTCGGCGCCAGCGCTGACACTGATTTAAGCTGTGAAAATTTAGAAGAAATTGTTGATCTTTTTAAAGCTAAAGTAAAAGAAGAATTGGGCCGCGAATTTCCACAAGATGTAAATGAGCAACTTTGGGGTTCAGTCGAAGCAGTTTTTGCTTCGTGGATGAATGATCGCGCCATTATTTATCGCGATTTGAACAATATTCCCGCCGAATGGGGAACTGCGGTAAACGTGCAATCGATGGTTTTTGGAAATATGGGCGACACTTCCGCAACTGGCGTTGCCTTCACCAGAAATCCATCAACGGGAACTAAAGAACTTTACGGCGAATATTTAATCAACGCCCAAGGCGAAGATGTTGTTGCCGGCATTAGAACTCCGCAATCAATCACAATTTCTGGCAAAGAACAGCTAGATTCAAGCCTTCCTTCAATGGAAGAAACTATGCCTGACGTTTTTGCAGAATTGGTAAATATTTATAAAAAACTCGAATTGCATTATCGCGATATGCAAGACATCGAATTTACCGTTCAAAATAAAAAACTTTGGATGCTCCAAACCCGCAATGGCAAACGCACGGCGCAAGCTGCGGTAAAAATTGCAGTTGATATGGTTGAAGAAAAATTAATCGATAAAAAAGAAGCTTTAAAAAGAATTGATCCTGCCAGTTTAGATCAACTTTTACATCCAACTCTTGATCCAAAAGCAAAAGTTCAAATCATTTCAAAAGGTCTTCCGGCCTCTCCGGGTGCGGCTTCAGGAATTGTGGTTTTTTCTTCTGCTGAAGCTGAAAGAAAATCTGAAAATGGCGATAAAGTTATTTTAGTTCGCGTTGAAACCAGTCCCGAAGACATCAAAGGCATGCACGTTTCTCAAGGCATTTTAACCGCTCGCGGCGGCATGACTTCGCACGCGGCTGTAGTTGCGCGCGGCATGGGAACTCCCTGCGTTTCTGGCGCTTCAAATTTGCATGTTGACAATAGCGGACAATTTTTTACCGCTGGTGGCGTAAAAGTTAAAGAAGGCGAAGTTATTACAATTAACGGCTCAACTGGCGATGTAATTCTTGGATCAGTTCCAACTTTAAAACCAAATTTATCGAGTGATTTCCAAACTATAATGAAATGGGCTGATGAAGTTCGTGTTTTAAAAGTTAGAACCAACGCCGAAACTCCCCTAGATTGCCAAACCGCCCGCGACTTTGGCGCCGAAGGAATTGGTCTGTGCAGAACTGAACATATGTTTTTTAGCGAAGATAGAATTGTTGCAGTTCGCGAAATGATTTTGGCGGAAGAATTAGAAGGCAGAAAAAAAGCCTTAGCAAAATTATTGCCGATGCAACGCAAAGACTTCGTTGAAATCTTTAAAATCATGGCCGCCTTGCCAGTGACAATTCGTTTGCTTGATCCGCCACTTCATGAATTTTTGCCGCATAAAGACAGTGAAATTGCTGAAGTTGCCAAAGCTGTTGGCGTTGACGTTAATTACGTAAAACATCGCACGCACCAACTTCAAGAACAAAATCCAATGTTGGGCCACCGCGGTTGTAGATTAGGAATTTCTTATCCCGAAATCTACGAAATGCAAGCCCGCGCCATTTTTGAAGCAGCTTCAATTGTTAAAAAAGAAACTAATCAAGAAGTGCTTTTGGAAATTATGGTTCCACTTGTTGCAACTAGAAAAGAGCTGCAAATTTTAAAAGACTTAATTGTGACAACCGAAAAATCAGTTGAAAAAGAGCAGGGCGTGAAATTGAACTATATGGTTGGCACGATGATCGAACTTCCAAGAGCCGCGCTAATGGCGGATCAAATTGCTAAAGATGCAGAATTTTTCAGTTTTGGAACAAATGATTTAACTCAAACCACTTTCGGCTTGTCGCGCGATGATTCCGCAAGTTTTTTAGGACATTATCAAAAAGCCGGAATTTTAGAAAAAGATCCTTTCGCCGAATTAGACCAAGAAGGTGTAGGACAATTAATCAAAATCGCCGCCGAAAAAGGCAAGTCGACCAGACCAAATATCAAACTAGGAATCTGCGGCGAACACGGCGGCAACCCAGCCTCAATCGAATTCTGCCACAAAACAGGATTGGATTATGTGAGTTGTTCACCATATCGCGTTCCAATCGCCAGATTGGCGGCAGCTAGAGCGGCGTTGTAATTCATGCGACCAAAAAATTTGAAATGACCTCATCAAAAATTTTAGATTTAGATTGGGAAGCTGCGCAGAATTTTCTTTTAACAAAAGAATGCTACTGCGACTTTGACCTTCCTCAATATTTTAACTTTGAAGCAATTTTAAAGAAGCTAGCCGAGTCTAAAGATTTTCAAGAACTTACGAACTTTGAAGGGGCAAAAAATTACCTAAAAGTAAATTACATTTTATACACCAACAAAGACCAAAACTATGCTTGGCGACCGTTACAACTGATTCATCCAGTTCTTTATGTTGCGCTGGTTCAAAAAATTACCAAAGAAGAAAATTGGCAAGAAATCCGGCAAAAATTTCCAAAAGCTAGCTCTGAAAAAATAGAGTGCGTTAGTTTGCCAATTGTTGTTAAAGGCAATAAATACAGTCGCGGACAACAAATAAATAATTGGATCAAAGAAGTTCAGCAAAAGTCTTTAGAGCTGGCTTTAGATTTTGAATATTTGCATCACACCGATATTTCTGAATGCTACGGATCAATTTATACCCATACAATTGCTTGGGCGCTTCATGGTAAACCGGAATGCAAAAACAAGCTTAAGAAATCTGATAATAAATCTGAAAAATGGTTGGGCGACGAAATTGACAATTTATTGCGCTGTATGAGTCACGGACAAACCAACTCAATTCCACAAGGAAGTGTTTTAATGGATTTTATTGCCGAAATCGTTTTGGGCTACGCTGATAAGGAATTAGAAGGAAAGCTGAAGGACAAAGGCTTTGAGTATAAAATTTTGCGATATCGCGACGATTACCGAATTTTTACCAACTCAAAGAAAGATGGCGCAGAAATTTTAAAAATTTTGACCGAAGTTTTAATTGATTTGGGTTTAAAAATTAATCCAGCAAAAACAAAATCTTCCAGCCGAATAATTATAGATTCAATCAAGCCAGATAAACTTTCTTGGATAGTTAATAACAAACTAAATTTAGAAAAATATAGGCAAAAAAAGCTTCTGATAATTCACGATTTTGCAGAAAAATTCCCTAATTCTGGAACTCTTACAAATTTACTTAGTAAGTTTTTTAAGAAGGAAAAAAAGACAAAGAGCCAAATAAAAAATCCCAAAATTTTAATCAGCATTTTAGCCGACATTGCTCTAAAAAATTTTAGGGCAATTCCTAAAATTTTTGCCTTAATAAGTTTTTATCTTTCTTACTTGGAAAGCGATGAAGAAAAAATTGAGATTTGTAAAAAAATTAAAAACAAATTTCGAAATTTACCAAATGTTGGTCATTTAGAAATTTGGCTTCAAAGGCTAACAATAAAGCTTGATAGAGATCAGGAGCAAACAGAGCTACTTTGTAAAATGGCAAAGCTTGGGGATGGTAATAAAAAAGGAAAATTCAAAAAATCAGAAATTTGGAATTGCGATTGGAATTTGAGCAACGAAATCAAACTAATAATCAATAAAACACCAGTAATTGATGAAGCAAAAATAGAAGAAATCAGTTCAATATTTAGTAAAGAAGAGGTTGATGTTTTTGCTGAATATTATTCCTAAAGCAGGGCGGGGTTCGGTAACCCCGTCCTCACTTTCAGTTTTCTTCTTTTACTCTCAAAGCTTCAGAAACTTCTCCGATTCAGCAGATTATAAACTAACAAAAAACTCGTAATCATGCTGAAATTTATTATAGTTTTTATTCTTTCGATGATTATCACCCAAGTTTTAAACGTGCTTTTTGGTTCAGAAAAGCGCTCGGAAAATGTGAAGGAAGTTGTTTATAAAGTTACAGCAAAAGAAGGAATTATTGGTTGTTTGTCGAAAGAGAAATTTGCCGAGGCGGCGGATTATTATAAGAAAAAGAAATTTGCAGCGATTAAAAAAATGCTGGATGATGAAGCGTGTTTTTTGTTTAAAAATGGCGAAGAGCTTATGGCGGCAAGTGACACATGTTTGGCGAAAGATGGTGATGACGAACTTTTTCCGTTTAAAACTTCGCGCTTAATTTTGTTGCAGCCTTATTTGCCATGCTTTGCGGTGAGATAAATTAATTTAAAATCTTTCCAACTTCTGGTTTAAAACCTAATAATAAATCACGAATTGTAATCCGATTTTTACCTTGGCGCTGCAAAATCAAAGGTCGAATTGAGCCTTTACCGCATTGAATTGAGAGTTTTTCATCGAGAATTTTTCCCGCTTCACCAATCGAATTTTCATCTAAAATTTCGACTTTAAAAATTTTAATTTTTTCATCGCCATAATTAAAAAATGCTTCTAGCGAGCCATTTAAAGCGCGGATTTTTCGCTCAATTATTTCGGCTGATTCTTGCCAATTAATTTTACATTCTTCTTTTTCAATTTTTTTGGCATAACTTGCCAAAGCATCGTCTTGCTTGATTAAAACAACATTTCCATCGCGTAATTTTTTTAGAGTTTTGACTAAAATTTCTGCGCCCATTTGCGATAATTTTTCGGCTAAATCTGCGTAAGTTTCGCTTCCATCCAAAGGAAATTTTTCCTGCACCATTATTTCACCACTATCAACGCCTTTATCCATTTTGATTATTGTAATTCCCGTTTCACGATCTCCTGCCATCAATGGACGCTGAATTGGCGAAGCGCCGCGCCATTTTGGTAAAAGGGAAGGGTGAATATTTACGCAGCCAAATTTAGTGCCGTCTAAAATTTCTTGCGGCAAAATAAGTCCGTAAGCCACAACCACAGCGACGTCGGATTGTAAATTGAAAAATTCTTTTTGGGCTTTCGCATCTCGCAAAGTTTTTGGTGTGATCACTTTTAAATTATGTTTTAAACCTAATTGGTGAATTGGTGAATTGGTGATTTTTTGTCCGCGACCGGCGATTTGCGGCTCTCGAGTATAAATGGCGACAACATCGAAATCAGGATCGGAAATTAATTTTTCTAAAGTCGGGCAGGCGAAATCTGGCGTGCCCATGAAGATAATTTTCATTTAGGATTTTAGATTTAGGATTTAGGGTTTAGAAATGCGTATAATATTATTCTGTTATCTTTGCTTGAAACCATGAGTGGACCCCGTCGTGAAGACGGGGTGACAAGTCTAGAGTTTTGCGGTCAAAAACTACTAACTTTGTCACTCCGTCTTTAATTTGTCACCCCATCTTCACGACGGGGTCCACTCGAATTTGAGCTACTTATAAATGTTAAAAATTTAATTCTCACAAATATTTTGAAAGCTAAAAAATTATTTTTACTCGGAATTCTTATTGCCTTTTGCGCGGCATTTTTTGATTTGCTAAGCAAAAGATATATCTTCGCGATGCTTGAAAACATTGCTTACACTCAAGGTTTAGAAAATCCCGAAATTAGGGTTTTTGATTTCTTCAGCTTGGTTTATGTCTGGAATCGCGGCGTTAGTTTTGGCATGTTTCATAATCTTGAAAACAGCCAATTCATTTTTTGCATCGTTCAATTTTCAATCGCAACTATACTTTTTTTCTGGCTTTACCGCAATGAGAAATTGCATTTTACTTACGCTCTTGGTCTTATAATCGGCGGAGCTTTAGGCAATTTTACTGACCGCGTAAAAAATGGTGCAGTAGCAGATTTTCTTGATTTTCATATTGCTTCATATCATTGGCCAGCCTTTAATTTAGCGGATTCTTTCGTGTTTATCGGCGTGATGATCTTACTTTTTGATGACCTATTTTTTAATCAGAAAAAATGAAAAAGATTTTTTGTTTAATCGCGATTCTTCTGTTTTCTTCCTGCATTAATAATGCGAAAGATGATCCGTTGATCGTACCACCAAATTTTGCTGAAGCGCCTGATGTCAACCATCCGGAGCAAACATCAAATGAACAAAAAGAAGAAAGTGTTGCCAAACTTAAAGAGCTTTTGCTTAAAAGTGACGAATAACAATTTACCAATAATAACTTAAAATAATTTATAAAAATGCTAAAACAATTTTTTATCAGTGATTCATTTGCTCAAGAAGCTGTAAATGCCGCAGCCGCTGCGCCAGAATTTTCAATCACCAGTTTGCTGCCGTTAATTTTAATTTTTGCCGTGTTTTATTTTTTGATTGTAAGGCCGCAAAGCAAGAAAATGAAAGAACATCAAAATACGGTTAATAATTTGAAAGTTGGTAATAAAGTTATTACAACTGGCGGAATCATTGGAACCGTAACCGAAGTTTTGACTAAAGAAAATCAAGTTGAAGTTGAAATCGCTGATGGTGTGAAAGTGAAAATTTTAAAAAATTATGTGGCTGATTTGGTTAGAGATGAAGTTGTTAAGGCCAAAAAAGAAGTGACTAAAAAAGATAAGAAATAAAAAGTTTAAGATGAGGCAGAGTTTGTTTTGCTTCATTGCTATATCTCGATGTCATGTTGAGTTTGTCGAAGCATGATTCTTCAAAAGGGCTTGAATCATGCTTCGACAGGCTCAGCATGACTCGAGGTAATAAATCAATTAAGAAGGTATTTTTTAAGAGCCCGTCTAAGAAGTATCTTCAAAAATAAATAATTAACAAACTAACAAAATCATGCTTAACTTCTCGAGATTAAAAATAATTTCAATTTTAGCAGCTTGCCTTTTGGCCTTGATTTACGCTGCTCCGTCATTGGTTGTTCATAATGAAAATTCTCCAATCGTCAAAAAATTAGAAAAATTTTTACCGAATAATAAAGTTAATCTCGGGCTTGATTTGCGAGGCGGTTCACAGCTTATGCTGGAAGTGGATTTTGATTATTACATCAAAGAACAGCTCAATAATTTAAAAGATGAAATTAAGGTATCATTCCGCGATGAAGCTATTCACGCAGTTCCGACGATCGTTGGCAGTAAAATTATTTTTTCTTTAAGTAATGAAGATGAGCAAAAATCTGCCACAAAAATTATTAAAAAATTAAGTCGCGGCACTGATTTTGATGAAAATTCTGGAAGTTTTGAAGTTTATTTTTCTGATCAAAGAATCCTTGAAACCAGACAAAACCTGATCAAACAATCAATTGAAATCGTGCGCCGCAGAATTGACGAAAGCGGCACTAAAGAACCAACCATTCAGGCTCAAGGCGAAAACCGCATTTTATTACAAGTTCCGGGTGTTGAAAATTCTTCAGAATTAAAATCGATTTTAGGGAAAACTGCCAAAATGACTTTCCATTTTGTTGATGATAAAACTTTTGCCAGCACTTCTCAAAACTATATTGGCTCTGATTTGGAGCGCATTTTTGATTATCAAGGCCGTGCATATTTAATCAAAAAAGAAGTGATTTTAAGTGGCGATTTATTGGTTGATGCCAATACAACTTATCACGAAGGTCAACCGGCAGTAGCTTTTCGATTTAACGATGCGGGATCGAGAAAATTTGCTCAAATTACCAAAGATAATATTGGCAAGCTTTTTGCAATTGTGCTTGATGGCAGAATTATTACTGCGCCAAGAATTAACAGCGTAATTAATCAAGGTTCTGGCGTTATTTCAGGAAGTTTTACAACTCAAGAAGCAAACGAAGTTTCACTTCTATTAAGAGCTGGCGCACTTCCAGCGCCTTTAAAAGTTATCGAAGAAAGAACGGTTGGCCCATCTTTAGGAATGGATTCGATTAAAAGTGGAAGTTTGGCAGCACTTGCTGGGCTTGTGTTTGTGGCATTTTTTATGATTTTATTTTATGGATTTTTCGGCTTCATCGCCGACGTTGCGCTACTAATAAACATCATGATAATTTTGGCGGTTTTGGCATTAATCGGTGCAACTTTAACCTTGCCCGGAATCGCTGGTATTGTGCTTACAATGGGTATGGCAGTTGATGCTAACGTGTTGATTTTTGAAAGAATCAAGGAAGAGCTGCGTGAGAAAAAAAGCGTTTTTGTTGCCGTCGAACAAGGTTTTAACCAAGCATTTCGTACTATTACCGATTCGAACATTACCGCTTTAATTGTGGCTTTTTTCCTTTATGTTTTTGGCAATGGTCCAGTTAAAGGTTTTGCAGTGACTTTATCAATCGGTATTATCGCTTCGATGTTCTCGGCCATTATTCTTACTAGAATGTTGATCGCTGTTTGGCTCAAAAAACGCAGACCACAAAAATTGAATTTACTTTAGATGGATTTCTTGCGCCGCATCACATTTTTACTGCCTTTTTTTGCGGTTGCTTTTGTGGCGCAGAATTCTTGGGCAATACCATCAATTAAGAAAAATAAAGATACTTCGACGCACGCTGTTTTAAAAGCTGATGAAATTGATGGTGATCAACAAACCAAAACTCTTACCGCAATAGGTAATGTTGAGGTGAATAAAGGTACTAGCACGGTTTATGCTGACAGAGTTACTTACAATAAAAATGGCGGCATGATTCGCGCCTTTGGCAATGTAAAAATTAAAGATCTAGAAGTTGGTAATATAAGAGCCAGTAACCTAGAAATAAAAGACGATTTTAGCAGTGGTAAATTTTATAACAGCAAAATGATTTTTACTGATGGCTCTTATTTAGAGTCGCCAGAAATAGATCGTCAAAGTCCTTTTATCACAGTTTTGCAAAATCCGATTTTTTCAATTTGTCCAAATCCTGAAATTGCTATAGATAATGAATTGGCCGGCAAAAGAAGAGATTTTGTTTCAATTAAATCAAATTTCACAACTATTGATCGCGAACAGCAAGTTATGAGAAGTGAAGGCGGGATATTGCGATTTTATAATGTTCCAGTTCTTTACACGCCTTACTTGCGCGTGCCTCTGCGGTCAAAAAAAAGAGATTCAGGATTTTTAAATCCCAGCTATGCAAAAAGTACTAATCTTGGTTTGGGCATTAGAGTTCCTTACTATTTCAACCTTGCTCCCAACATGGATTTAACCGTTACTCCATTGATTGGGATTAGTAAAAACCAATTTATCATCAATAATGATTTTCGTCATTATTCAACTTATGGCAATTATCAGGGCATATTTGAAATCGCTAATAACAAAATCACTTCCAACAGCAACACAACAGTTGTTAATAGAACTAGTAAAGAATATCGCTGGAATTTAACTGGAAATGGTACTTTTGATTTTACCAAAGATGTTGGATTGGATTTTATCGCAAATATAGTGGGTGATAAAGATTACTTGCGAGATTATCACTTTAACTATCTGAACTATACTTTAACCAAAGTTAATCTTGATTACATTAAAGGTCGCGATTACCACGCTATTAAAGCAATCAGAATTCAGGAATTAGATCCCAATGCAAATGCTGAAGCGGCGCCGCTGATATTACCACAAATTGATTCTCATATAGAAACCAAGCCATTTTTCTTTAAAGAAAAATTCGCTTTAACTTCCAACATGACTGTAATTACACGCCAAGATGGTCTGCAATATCATCGGGCTACAATGACTCCGGAAGCCAATCTTCCCTTTAATATTCATGGCAATCTTTTTGCAATAAATGCTCGCGTGCAAACAGATGCTTATTATTTAGAAAATAATTTTCAGTTCACTTCTCGCACCAATGATTACAATAGTTTACAAACAAATATAAAGCCTGAATTATCGATGAGTTGGAGATTGCCTTTGATCAGAAAATCAGAAACCAACACCTTGATGATTGAGCCAATGATTAACCTAGTTACCAGCACTTATACTAAAAATTTTAACAAACTTCCCAATGAAGATAGCAATGAATCAGAATTAGGTGTTAGTAATCTTTTTGTTACAGATCGTATTGCAGGCTTTGATCGCAACGAATCTGGAAAGCGCATAAATTATGGCATTAAATCTTCTTTATTTAATAGATTAGGTGAATTTGGATTAACTTTAGGACAAGGCTATAGAAAAGCAGAGAACGCGCAAGACGTTGTAATTCGTGGCTTCACGGATAATAATAAATCAAATATAGTCGGTCAGGCTTTGTATAAGGCAGCAAAATATTTTTCTATAACTTACTCTTTTCAGCTTAGTGAATCAGATTATAGTAATCAGGTAAACCAAATCACCACCGTCCTTAATCTTAGTCGCTTCACTTTTTCTAGCGATTATTTATTAATTAGAAAAACTATTCAAAATTCGAATCAGAAAGAACAAATCAATCTTTCAGCTTCAATGCAAATTACACCAATATGGAAAGTAACTACCACCATGAGCAAAGATTTACAAAGCAGTCGTACACTTTCGCGTGGCATCACTCTTTATCGCGACGGCTGCTGTACAATTTTTGGTTTTTCTGCAATTGAAACCAATCCCAGTAGTTTAAACAAACCACAAAAAACTTTTAATTTAAGTTTATCTTTCAAGAATCTTTAACAATAAATACCAATTAATTACGAGGCAAAAATGACAAAAGAAACCAACGACAATGACTTTCAAAAAGACGTTTTAGATTCTTCAATTCCAGTTTTAGTGGATTTTTGGGCGCCTTGGTGCGGACCTTGCCGCCAATTGGCTCCAACTATCGATGAACTAGCAAAAGAATTAGCTGGAAAGATCGAAGTTGTAAAATGTAACGTTGATGAAAATCCGGAAATTCCATCAAAATATATGGTACGTGGAATTCCAACTTTAATGATTTTTAAAGACGGAAAAATCGTTGATACTAAAGTTGGCTCATTACCGAAATCAGCTTTGGTAGAGTGGGTAAAAAGCAATTCATAAATGCTGGAAAAGCTTTATCTAAATAAACGCGAAATTTTAGAAAAATCGCAAAAGTTTTTTAAAAACTCTAGTTCGTTAATCCTAAAAATCGGATGCGAGCTAGAGTTTTTTTTGTTCGAAGAAAATTTACAAAAGCCTGTTAATCAAGCTACGAGAGATGATTTTATTGCGGAGCTACAAATTGAACTGCCAAAAAAATTTCCTTTAATTTATCGAATTGAGAAAGAGCAGGGTGTTTCACAAATTGAAGTTAAAACTGTATTTACGCCAGATTTATCAAGGCTTTGCGAAGAATTGGAAGATGCAAAAAATTTCATAAAAAATTTAGCAGCGCAAAAAAAATTAACCGCTTCTTTTGCGGCCCAACCTTTTGTTGATGATTGCGGCAGCGCTTTGCAGTTTAATATTTCGCTACATCAAAATGATAAAAATATTTTTGAATTCGATGAAAATATTTTAAAAAATGTCGCAGGAAATTTATTGAAAATGACAAATCAAATGATGATTTTCTTAGCACCAAAAAAAGAAGATTACGCCCGATTTTCTTATGAAATAAATCGCAATTTATTCAAAAAAGGAAAATTCACCGCACCAATAAATCTAAGTTTTGGTGCCGATAATAGAACTTGCGCAATTCGAGTTCCCCAAACTCTCTTTCAAAAAAATGGCAAACGTTTGGAATATAGAATTGCCGCAGCAAATGCCGATATTTTTTTAGCAATTGCGGCACTTTTACTTGTTATTTCTAGCGATGAGAAAAATTATCCCAAGCAAATTCACGGTAACGCTTTTGATGAGCAATATGAAGTTGCGGAATTTTGTATGAGCTTAAATGAAGCGAAAAAATTTTTTGAAAAAGAAAATTTTATAAAAGAAAAATTTTTTGAGTTTTCTAGTTCTGAACATAATTAAAATTACGACATAATTAAAAAAATGGGACGCTATTTCTCAAAAATTTTCAAAATAACTCATAGTCATGCCGAGCTTGTCGAAGCATGATTGTAGAGTTCAAAGCCTGAATCAGGCTTTGATAAAATCGGCATGAATACGAAATTTTGCTAGTTTTTATTATTCCTAAAACCCTCTCATCTTATCGACCACGTTGATCGGCAGCATAATATAATATTTTCCCTGACTCGCCATATAATTTGCCTTATCTTCCGCATCTTTTCCATATCCAAAAAATATGTCGCCACGCACAGCGCCTTTGATCGCAGAGCCAGTGTCTTGTGTTACAAACAAGTGAGAATATTTTTCTTTCGATCCGCCTTTTTTAGTTAAGTTCGTATCAACCCAAATCGGAAATCCATAAGGAATAATATCGCTATCAACCGCTAAAGATCTTTCGGCAGTAAGCGGAACACCTTGTGCACCTACAACATATTCACCATCAGCAAATTTAAAAAATGTATAAGCGGCATTCATATTCATAATTTCATCAGCTCTTTCCGGATGATTTTTAATCCATTCTTTAACACTTGCAGCATTCATGTTAGATCGATCCAAGTAACCTTTATCAAGCATGTAATTACTCACCGCAGTAAATGGCTGATTATTTCTTCCGGCGTAAGCAAGTCTAACTTCACTGCCGTTCGGAAGTTCAATTCTTCCTGAGCCTTGAATATGCATCGCAAAAAGTTCAGCGCGATCATCAACATAGAGCAATTCCAGATTCTTGTTTTTAAGAGCGCCATTTTCAATTTCTTTTCGACTTAAATATGGATCAGTTCCTAAATCTTTCGGTCGTCCATAAACTGGATATTGATATTTTTCAGTTTTAATTTTGCTACCTTGAAGTGAAGCCTCATAATAGCCGGTAAATAAGCCTTTGCTAACACCATAACGACTTTCAACCAAAAATGGTTTGAACCAATTTTCAAAAAAGTTTTTACTTTGCTTGGCATCCATCGTTTTTATAACCTGCGCAATATCGCAAACATCACGAAAATCTCCCACTGAAATATCACCAATTTGACCACCAATTGAACGACTTTGCGCCATTCGAGAAAATTTATTGCAAGACTGAATCATTGCCTGCAAAGCTTTTTTATGATCATCATTTTTCCAACCTGGAAGATCTTCAAAATCGACTTGAGTTAATTTTATATTTCCTTTGCCGCGAATCGTAACTTTTTGATTAAACAAACAACCTTGCAAGAGTAAGAGGCAAGCGATAATAAAAAATCTGAACATGGGAGTTTTTTTAGGAGAAGATTTAGGAAAAAAAATATGGCTTAAGAATTAATATTTGTTTAAATATCTCAACCAAATAAAATTGTTTTATTAAAAATAATTTTTGCTTCTTCATCTTCTCACTTAATTTAAAAAAAATGTCTCTTCAATGCGGAATCGTTGGCTTGCCTAATGTTGGCAAATCAACTTTATTTAATGCCTTAACTCAAACAGCCGCAGCGCAAGCAGCGAATTATCCTTTTTGTACGATTGAACCAAATATCGGCAAAGTAAATGTACCGGATTTTCGTTTAGAAAAATTAACTAAAATTGCTGGTTCGCAAGAAATCATTCCAGCGCAAATTGAGTTTGTTGATATTGCTGGTTTGGTTCGCGGAGCCAGCACGGGTGAGGGTTTAGGAAATAAATTTTTATCACACATTCGCGAAGTTGACGCAATTATTAATGTGGTTCGCTGCTTTGAAGATGAAAATATTACTCACGTTGAAGGTCAAGTTGATCCACTTCGCGACATTGAATTAATTCAGTTAGAATTAATTATCGCCGATATGGAAAGTTTAGAAAAACGAATTCCCGCTTTAGAAAAAAAAGCTCGTTTAGATAAAGAGGCTGCAGCTCAAATTGAAGTAGCAAAAAAAGTTTTGGAAATTTTAAAAGATGGAAAAGCAGCGCGTTTAACCAAAATAAAATCAGAAGAAGAAAAAATTTTTAAAGAGTTGCAATTAATTACCTCAAAGCCGCAGCTCTTTGTCTGCAATTTAAAAGAACATGAACTTGCGGGAAATAAATATTCCGATTTGGTTGAAAAATTTGGTAAAGAAAATTCTTATCAAGTTCTAAAAATCTGCGCTCAAATTGAAGCCGAAGTTGCTGGTCTTGAAACTGATGAAGAAAAAAAAGAATTTTTAGAATCGGTTGGTTTGGAAGAAACTGGTTTGGCGCAAATTATTAAAAGCTCTTACCATCTTTTAAATTTAATAACTTTCTTCACCGTTGGTCCAAAAGAATGTCATGCTTGGACTTTGAAAAAAGATTCCAGTGCCCCAAAAGCTGCCGGCGTAATTCACACCGATTTTGAAAAAGGCTTTATCCGCGCCGAAACAATTTCTTACGAAGATTACGTAAATTTAGGTGGCGAAGAAGGCGCTAAAACAGCCGGTAAATTAAGGTTGGAAGGCAAAGATTACATCACACAAGATGGCGATGTTTTTCATTTTAGGTTTAATGTTTAACTAATAATTATTTTTAAATTTCTTAGGAGTGAAATATGTCAAAAACAATGATTAATTCAAGTGCTGCCGAATTGAATACAATTAATCCAAGCGCTGGATTGTATTCAGATCATTTAGATAATCACTCAATACCTCTTTCCCAAGCTTCTCGGAATGAAAAATTTACAAATCAAATAGTTGAAGAAATTTCTCGGCCGGTCAACTTAGATAAAGTTTATGAAATGCATGAGAAAGCCAGAAGCTTATCATTAAATATTGCTGGATTGGGATATCATAATGCAGAAGAAAAAGATAAATTAGATGAAGCTGTAAGAATTTTAAATAAGGCAATAGATTTGGGAAATATTTTAACCGCAAGTCCAAGTGATTTTGGAATAGACGAATTAAAAGATTCAGATCAAATTTCAGGATTAAAGAAGGTCCGTTGGTTACTCTTTGATCGCGGATATTGCCATCTTATGTTAGGAAATTATGACAAGGCTGTTAAAGATTTTACCGCAGAATTATCTCTGCATGAAAATGGTCCTGGTGTTTATCGTTCTCTTTACGAAAGAGCAAATGCGAACAAGATGATGGGACGATATGATTTGGCAATAGATGACTTCATAGCAGCAAAAAATACAGAAGGAGTTGATTCGAGAATTGTTATCTTTAGTGATTCTGAAATTGCAGAAATTAATTCTAAAAATACTATTTGGAATAATGCAGTTAAATCTGTTAATTCATTAAGATCTTCCATCGCAAAACTTTCTGTTCCAACCTCAATTTTAGGGCTTCAAAAGCCAATAGAAAATAAATTTTTAGAACTTGGAGATGAGAAAATTGGGAAAATATTCAATCAGATTTTTGACCTTAAAAAAAATGATAGCTTAGAATTTTCTCAATTTCTAAATGAACTGGATATCGTTGCAGAATCTGACCAAGATAACTCCTTATCAGAAAATATTCAAAGAGTCTTTGATCTTCTTCGTATGTCAAAAATCTTAGCCCCATCAAATTCTGGAATTGAAGAGTTTATTGCTCTATTTGAAGGCAACACAAGAAAAGCTTATGCCGATAAACTTAAATCTCCCAGCTCTAAAGTTGAATCCCCAGAAATGGAAAAACTTCTTGCTGAAAGAAGAAATGAACTGTAGTTTTTGCTTCAACTTAGGTAATTATTTATGAGCAATTTTCAAAAAAAACTCGAAGAAATAATCCGCGTTGATCACGCTGGTGAATTTGGTGCGAAGGTGATTTATGATGGGCAGATGGCGGCGTTGAAGATGAAAAAAGATTACGAAACTTTGAAAATTGTAAAGCATATGAAAGAACAGGAAAATGTGCATTACGATTATTTTAACGCTGAAATTAAAAAACAAAAAATCCGCCCGACTTTATTACAACCAATTTGGAGAGTCGGTGGTTTTGCACTTGGTTTTTTCACGGCGCTGGCTGATAAAAAGGCAGCGATGGTTTGCACAACTGCGGTGGAAGAAACGATTGATGAACATTACCAAGAACAGATAAAATTCCTTGAAAAAGAAGATAAGTTTTTAGATGAAAAGCAGAAAGTTGAGGCGAGAAATTTAAAAGAGAAAATTGAAAAATTTCGTGATGAAGAATTAGAGCATCGTGACATCGCATATGATAATCATGCCGCAGATTTGAAATGTTTTACACCGCTTTCAGCATTTATTAAATGTACAACTAAGTTTGCGATTACAGTTTCAAAAAGAATTTAGTGATTGCCGACGGTATTCTTGAACGCTAATTTTCCCAATTGTCATTCTGAACTTGTTTCGGGATTTATTAATTTACTCCTCATCTTCAATATCACTGCCACCGCCAAGAACTTTGTAAAGGTTAATCAAATTGGCGATATATTCTTTTTTTGCGCTCATTTGATCTTGTTTGGCTGTTAGTGCTGCAATTTTTATATCTAAAACTGTTAATCCACTCGCAATTCCAGCTTTATGCTGATGTTCATAAATCGATAAAGATTTTTCCCGCGCTTTCAAAACATCATTATAAGCTTTTAATTGCTTAATTGCAGCATCTCTTGCCGCCAACTCATTTGATGCTTCGCTAAAAGCGGTTTGAATTGTTTTTTCATATTGTGCGATTTCAATTTTTTTCTCGATTTCGGCAACTTTCAAATTAGCAATATTTTTACCACCAGCAAAAATTGGCAGATTAATTTGCGGCGTAAAAACCCAAGTTCTTGAATCAAATAAACTATTCATTTCGCGCGAAGCATAACCATAGCTTCCAGTTAAAGTAATAGATGGGAAGAATGCCGCACGAGCAGCGCCAATATTGGCATTGGTGCTTTTTAAAACATGTTCCGCTTGCTTAATATCTGGTCTTGAAAGTAGGGCATTTGAGGGAACATTATCCAGCAAATCTTCGTTAATTTTTATGTCGTTAATATCAGTCAATTTTGGTAAAGATTTTTCATCAAAAATTCCGGTTAAAACCATCAGGGCGTTTTTATCTTGAGCAACTAATTTAGCATAATTTTCACGAGTAGAAATTGCGGTGGAAAGCAAAGTTTGGGCTAGTAATAAATCCATCGTAGAATCAATGCCATTTCGCAAACGTAATTCTGTATATTTATAGCGCTGGGTTTGTGCGGCTAAATTTTCTTCGGCCAAATTTAAAATTTCACTATCGAGTAAAAACTGGGCATAAGAATTAGCAGTTTCGCTGATTAAAGCGATTCTAGTAATATTGCGCGCTTGCCTCGTTGCTAAAAAAGTTTCTAAAGCGGCTTTTTTCAAACTTTGTAATCTACCAAAAAAATCAATTTCGTAAGAAGTGCTATTTAAACTAGCGCGAAATTGTTTTTTGGGAGTGAATCCAGCAAAAGCTGTCGGAACTCCTTGTCGCGTCGTATAAGCTGTGGCATTAATTGTAGGAAAAAGATTAGAGCGAGCAATTGCATGAGCTGCTTTGCTATTTTCAATATTAAGATTGGCGATGCGTAAATCGCGATTATTTTCCAGCGCCAACCTGATTATTCTTTGTAAATCGGGAGTATCAAAATATTGATCCCAAGAAATTTTGGTGATTTTTTCTTTATTTTTATTTTCTTCTTGAAATGAAACTGGCGCTTTTGGAGTGATGTATTTTGGCGCCATAGTGCAAGAAATGAAGGCTGCTAAAGTTACAAATAAAATTGGAAAGTTTTTTGTTTTCATAAATTTAGGCTTTTTTTCTTACGGTTTTTTTAGCAAGTCTTTGCACTAAAACGAAAAACATTGGCACAAATAAAGTTGCTACAAATGTAGCGGCGAACATTCCGCCCATTACGCCAATTCCGATTGCTCTTTGGCTGGCAGAACCAGCGCCAGTTGCAGTTGCAAGTGGCGTGATGCCAAGCATAAATGCCATTGAAGTCATGATAATTGGGCGGAAACGCAGTTTGGTTGCGATCAATGTTGCTTCAACCATGTCGTGACCTTCGTCGTAAAGGCTTTTGGCAAATTCTACAATTAGAATCGCGTTCTTGGCTGAAAGTCCAATTGTAGTCAAAAGACTAACCTGAAAATAAACGTCATTGCTCATGCCACTAATTTGCGAAGAAATCAAAGCGCCGATAATTCCAAAAGGCACAACCAAAATTACTGAAAATGGAATTGACCAGCTTTCATAAAGTGCTGCGAGCGATAAAAAGACCACGATCAAAGAAATTATATAAAGTCCTAAAGTTTGTGAGCCGGAAGTTTTTTCTTCATAGGAAATTCCTGACCAGGCAAAATCAACTCCTTCGGGAAGAGTTTTGATCATTTTTTCCATTTCATTCATTGCAGTTCCGGTGCTTACTCCTGTGATCGCAGCACCTTGAATATTTACCGAAGAAGTTCCGTTAAAACGCTCTAATTTTGGTGAACCAAAAGTCCAACGCGCTGTGGAAAAGCTGCCAAATGAAACCATTTTTCCATCTTTATTTCTGACATACCATTTTGTGATATCAGTCGGATTCATGCGATATGGCGCGTCAGATTGTAAATAAACTTTTTTGATCCGGCCTTTATCAAGGAAATCATTAACATAAGTTGAGCCCCAAGCAGTTTGTAAGGTTTGATTGATATCAGAAATTGAAACTCCGAGTGCTGTGGCTTTTTCAAAATTGATATCAATTTTATATTGCGCCATGTCGTTTAGGCCATTGGGGCGAACGCCGATCAAAAGTGGATTTTTTGCAGAAGCGCCAAGCAGTTGGTTTCTCGCGCCAATTAAAGCGTTGTGACCAAGTCCGGCTCGATCCAAAAGTTGCAAATCAAAACCGGAAGCATTTCCTAGTTCGCGAATTGGTGGCGGGAAGAAGGTAAAAACCATGGCATCTTTCATGGTTGAAAGCGCGCCCATAGCGCGACCAGAAATTGCAGCAACTGATTGATCCGATCTTTTGCGAAGGTCCCAATCTTTTAAACCAATAAAACCAAAACCAGCATTTTGTCCGCGACCAGCAAAGCTAAATCCGGCAATCGTGAATAAGTGATCGATGTTATCTTTTTCTTTTTCGAGGAAATAATTTTCAACTTTTTTCAAACTTTCAGTTGTGCGCTCCAACGAAGAACCGCTTGGTGTGTTGATCATCAAATACATCATGCCTTGATCTTCAGTTGGTAAAAATGAAGTTGGCATGCGCATGAATAAAAACACCAAACCGCCAAGCATCACAATATAAATCATGAAAAAGCGATATAATTTGCCGATAATTTTATTGGCGCTGTTGGTGTAAAAATTTCTTACTAAATCAAGCTTGATGTTGAAGAAGTTAAAAAATTTATTTTCATTTAAAGAGTGACCTTTTTTAACCGGAGTTAAAATTGTAGCGCAAAGCGAAGGAGACAAAATCAATGCTACCAAAACTGAAAGCACCATTGAAGAAACGATGGTAATAGAAAATTGACGATAAATTGCGCCAGCCGATCCCCCAAAAAATGCCATTGGAATGAATACGGCAGAAAGCACTAAAGCGATGCCAATCAAAGCGCTGGTAATTTGTTTCATTGATTTGCGCGTAGCATCGATTGGTGAAAGACCTTCTTCGCTCATAATTCGTTCTACATTTTCAACAACAACAATCGCATCATCAACCAGCAAGCCAATTGCCAGAACCATCGCAAACATTGTCAGAGTGTTGATCGTAAAACCTAAAGCAAATAAAATTGCGAATGCACCGAGCAAAACTACAGGCACTGCGATGGTTGGAATTAAAGTAGCGCGGAAGTTTTGCAAGAAAACCAACATTACTAAAAACACTAGAAAAATTGCTTCCAGTAAAGTTATGAAAACGCCCTTAATTGAAAGTTTAATGAATGGCGTTGAGTCATATGGATAAACCACTTTCACCCCTTTTGGCAGGTTTTGAGTTAGTTGATTCATTTTTGATTTTACGGCATCTGCTGTGTCCAAAGCATTGGCGCCACTAGCTAAAATCACCGCCATTCCCGATGCTGGATGTCTTTTATAACGCGCGCTGGTGCTATAACTTTGCGAACCAAGCTCAACTTTTGCGACATCTTTTAAACGAACTTGCGCTCCGTTTTTATTAACGCGTAAAATAATTTTTTTGAAATCATCAGTCGTTTTTAATTTTGATTGGGAAGTGATTGTAGCGTTTAACTGTTGACCTTGCATTGCTGGAAGTCCACCAAGTTGACCAGCAGAAACATCAGCATTTTGTGCTTTAATTGCGGCAATAACATCAGCAGTTGTAATGCTGTAACCAAAAAGTTTATTTGGGTTAAGCCAAATTCTCATGGCGCGAGGATTGCCAAAAATTGTTACGTTACCAACGCCATTAATACGTGAAATATTATCTTTAATATCAGTTAATAAAATGTCGCCAAGCACGCTTTCGCTGGTTGAATCATCTTCTGAATAAAGTCCGATCACTACCAAAAAATTATTATTCGCTTTTAAAACTCGTACACCTTGTTGTTGAACTTCTTGCGGCAGAAGCGGCATTGCTGCTTGCAATTTATTTTGAACTTGAACCTGAGCAATATCAGGATTGGTTTTTGGCTCAAAGGTGAGAGTGATCATCACGTTGCCGTCCGAATCGCTTGTCGAGTTGAAATAGCGCAAAGAGTCAATACCAGTAAGGCTTTGTTCGATTACTTGGGTTACACTATTTTCCAGAGTTTCGGCAGAAGCGCCGGGCATTGAAGTTGAAATTGAAACTGAAGGTGGTGCGATATTTGGATATTGCTCAATCGGCATTTTAAGCAGCGATAAGCCACCGGCAAGCATGATGATGATTGCGAGAACCCAAGAAAATATTGGACGATCAATAAAAAAATTGGACATGTTTATTTTTTTCCCTCGATGCTTGGAACCACTACTTCTACCGGATTTACTTTTGCGCCGTCAGCAATTTTTTGATAACCTTCCAAAATCACAAATTCACCATCTTCCAAGCCTTCGATAACAACCCAGTTATCATTATATGTTTGTTCAGCTTTAATTGATCTGGCTTTGGCAATTCCTTCTTTAACCACAAAAACCAACAAATTACCGTCGGGCGTTCGCGTTGTAGCTTTTTGCGGAACGATAACTGCTTCAATTGGTTTTAAATGTAATTTACCAGTGACAAACATTCCCGGAATTAATTTACCGTCTTTATTAGAAAAGATGGCGCGAAGGCGCACAGAATCTGTACTTTCGTCAGCAAAAACTTCTGAAAATTTTAAAGTTCCGCTATTTTTATAAGTTGGATCATCAGTTAAAACTGTAACTTTAATTTCTTTTTGGTTTTCAAGTTTAAGCATGTCGCGCGTTGGTTGCGCCATATCAACATAAACCGGATCAAGTTGAGTAATTGTAGTTAAAACATCAGCTTGGTTTTTGGTTACAAGGCGACCTTCGGTAATATTGTTTTTACCAATATATCCTGAAATTGGCGCCATAACTTTGGCATAATCCAAATTATTTCCCGCCAGTTCTGCTGTGGCTTTAGCCGATTCGTAAGATGCAACTGCATCATCATATTCTTGCTTACTAACTGCATCAAGTTCGACTAAATTTTGATAACGTTCTTTTTTCGCTTTCAAAGCTTTAAGATTAGCATCAGCAGTTTGTAGAGCAATTTTATAAACTGTAGGATTAATCTGATAAAGCTGCTGACCTTCTTTTACAAAAGAACCTTCGATAAATTTTACCTTTCTAATTATGCCATCAACTTGTGGGCGAACTTCTGAAATTCTTAGAGCTTCAACGCGTCCCGGCAATTCTTGAGTTAGTTGGATTTTTTGTTTTTTAACCGCAACAATATTTACTTCTAAAACATTTGCGTTTGCCTTCATTGCATTTGTTTGATTGTATTTTGGTTTAAATACTAAAAAAAGCGCCACTGCTAATAAGCAAACAGCAATTATCGACTTCTTGTTTTTTTTGATTTTTTTGCGCATAGATTTTGAAAAAAGAAAATGAATTTATTTTGTAAAGCTATCTTTTGGCACTAGGTGATTCAATATCTATTTTTTACAAAAACCTTTCTTTCAATTTCACCATTTCCAAACAAACACCAGCTGCAAAACCGCCTTTATTTTTTTGCTTTGGATCGGCTCTTACAATAGCTTGAGCTTCATTTTCAGTTGTAATAATTCCATAACCAATCGCCAGTTTTTCTCTAAAGCCTAATTCATTCAAACCGCGTGCGCTTTCGAGACAAACATAATCATAATGCGTAGTTTCGCCGCGAATTACACAGCCGAGCGCAACATAGCCGGCATATTTTTTACTAGTTTCAGCAAAGGCGATTGCAGTAGGAATTTCAAAAGCTCCGGACAATGTCACGATTTCATATTCATGACCCGCAGCTTTCAACTTTTTAATTGCACCGTCCAAAAGCAGTGCAGAAATTTTTTCGTAAAAAACAGCTTGAACAATCAGAATTTTTTTCATTGTGTTTGAGGATTTTTTTAAAGAGAATTTATCACACAAATCATTCTTAATTTTCATTTGATAAATGTTAAACATTTTCAACTTATTTTTATTTCTTTTTGCGCTTTGGATCATGTTCATGGTCGCGGGTGGAAATATTTCATGGCTTTATGTTTTTTTTGGAATATTGGCTTCAAGCGTTGTCAGCATTGCTTCTTACCGCATTGACGTCATCGAGAAAAAAAGTGAATTACTTTATTTAAGCTTTGGTTTTTATCGCCATTTTTTTAAATTTTTTTTACGTAATTTTTTTAGCGCTGTAAAGCTAGTTGTAAAATTAGCAATCAGCAACCAATCGCTTCATCCAAGGGTTTACGTAATAAAACTTCATGAAGAAAATCATTTTAATCCAGCGCTTTTAATGTCGAGTTTCAATATGACAACCGGACTTTTTTGCATTGGCATGAAAGACAACGAAGTCTTTGTTCACGCAATTGACGAAGCTTATTTCAAAAAATTCGATCTTCAAAAAACTTATAAAAGTTTGAATAATGTGAATGATGATAATTTAGTTTAAAATGGAAAAAATTTTGCTCGAAATAGAAAATCTGAAAGCCGAAATAGCCAGCCATGACATGGCTTATCACACAATGGATGAGCCATTAATTTCAGATGCTGAATATGATGAATTAAGAAAAAAACTTGAAGAATATCGTCAAAATTATCCGCAATTTTTTGATCAACAAAAAGAAAAAATTGGCGGAAAAACTTTAGATAATTTTTCCAAAATTCGCCATGCAAAACCAATGCTGTCGCTTGCAAATGGATTTACGCGCGAAGATATTTTAGATTTTATTGATCGCGTAAATCGCTTTTTGGGATTAGATAAAAAAGATGAAGTTATAGATTTATTCAACGCGCCAAATCCCAAGCTTGAACTTTTTTGTGAAGTAAAAATCGACGGACTTTCTTTTTCAGCGCGCTTTGAAAATGGCAAATTAATTCACGCCGCAACTCGTGGCGACGGCTTCGAAGGCGAAGATGTTACACAAAATATAAAAGTTATCGCAGGTTTTCCGCAGGTTTTAAACAGCTCAAATCCTCCGAAAATTTTTGAAATTCGCGGCGAAATTTATATGGGTAAAAAAGATTTTGCAGAACTAAATATAAAACAAGAAGAGCAGGGCGCTAAAATTTTTGCTAACCCTCGCAACGCCGCAGCTGGTTCGCTTCGTCAACTTGATCCAACAATTACAGCTTCAAGAAAATTAAGTTATTTTGCTTACGCGGTTGGCGAATTTTCTGATGACTTTATTTGTAATTCCCAATTGCAACTTCATAAAAAATTACAGGAATTTGGTTTTAAAGATGAGTCTCATTCCAGACTTTGCTCTGATATTGATGATGTGATAAAATTATATGAAGAAATCTCTGATTCACGCTATCAATTTGATTATGATCTCGATGGCATGGTTTACAAAGTAAATGATTTTGCGCTGCAAGAGCGTTTAGGATTTGTCTCTCGAAGCCCGCGCTGGGCGATTGCACATAAATTTGCGGCCGAAAAAGCTAAAACTGAAATTGAAAATATAATCATCCAAATTGGCAGAACTGGCGCACTCACGCCAGTTGCCGAGCTTCGTTCGGTGAATATCGGTGGCGTTGTGGTGTCAAGGGCAACGCTTCATAATCAAGATGAAATTGCCCGCAAAGATATTCGCATTCACGATATAGTTTTAATTCAACGCGCTGGTGATGTGATTCCGCAGGTTTTAGAAGTTGACTTCAGCAAAAGAAAATCTGATTCAGTTGCCTTTATTTTTCCAAAAAATTGTCCGGTTTGCGGTTTTGAAATTGTTAAAAATGATGATGATGTAATTTTGCGCTGCAATGGCGGTTTATCTTGCGTAGCACAGCTAAAAGAAACTTTAAAACATTTTGTTTCTAAAGACGCTTTTGATATTACCGGACTTGGGAAAAAACAGATCGAGAATTTTTTTATTGAAGGAAGAATTAAAAGTTTTGTTGATATTTTTAAGCTCGAAGAAAATGAAAAAAATTCGTCAAATCCGCTTCGCGAAAAAATAGGTTGGGGCGAAAAATCAATTAAAAATCTGTTTTTGGCAATTAATCAAAAGCGCAAAATTTCTTTAGAAAAATTTATTTACGCAATTGGAATTCGTCATGTTGGCGAAACAACTTCCAAAGTTTTAGCGCAACATTTTGCTTCTTATAAAAAATTTATCGAAGTGATGTTAAAGCTTGCAAAACTTGAATCGGTGCAAGATCAGGAAGAATATCAAACTTTTGTAGCAATTGATGGAATTGGCGAAAAAATGGCGCAAGCAGTTTTGGATTATTTTCGAGATGAAAGAAATTTAAAAATGGTTTTAGATCTAGAAAATGAACTTCAAATTGAAGATGCGATAATTAAAAATTCAGATTCAAAATTTGCCGGAAAGTCGATAATTTTTACTGGAACTTTAGAAAAAATGACTCGCGCCGAAGCTAAGAAAAAAGCTGAAGATTTAGGAATGAAGGTTGTTGGCTCAGTTTCGAGCAAAACTGATTTTATAGTTGCAGGAGCTGAAGCAGGATCGAAATTAAAAAAAGCCAATGAGCTTGGTTTAAAAGTTTTAAATGAAAATGATTGGCTGGAGATGAGCGATGAATAAATATTATGCAATTTTCTTTATTTCCCTAATTAAACTTTATCGCTTAATTCTCTCGCCTTTACTCGGTCAACATAAATGCCGTTTTTCTCCGACTTGTTCTATTTACATGATTCAAGCAATTGAGAAAAAAGGGTTGATTAAAGGTTTAACTTTAGGAACATTTCGAATTCTTAAATGCCATCCTTTCTCAAAAAAAAGTGGCTTTGATCCGGTGCAATAATTCAATTATGTTTCAGATATTTTTCATTACTATTTACTTTGTTTTTTGCTCGTCGCTTCATGCTGCCCAAGGAACTAACAATAGCAAAACTCTGCAAAGCATGGAAGAAATGTTTGAAGATTTGAAAGCGAAAAAAGCAGCGCTGGAGCCGTTTGATCCTAAAAAAGTTAAAATTGATGTCGAATCTTTAGGGCTTGATGATCTTGATAAAAAAACTGAAACGGAAAAGCAGGAAGTAGCAGAGCCAGCAATAAAAAATCCGCCTGAAACTAAGATTGCCGAAACAAAAGAACCAAAAATTAAGGAATTGCCAGCGGTGATTGCGACCCCAACGATTCCGGATAAAGCAAATATAAAATCAGATCCGATTATTCCAGCAGCTGAATCAAGTAAAGTTGGAGCGATTATTAATAAAGTTCAAAGCCTGAGTCCAATTTCCAAAATTCAAAATTTCTTAAATAAAAAATCTAATAAACCTGAAGAAGAAACTATTGTTGCGCCGGAAAAATTACAAAAATCTAAGACTGAAAAATATATTAATTCTGCTAAAAAACAGAATTTAAAAAAACGGCTGGCTGCTGAAAAGCAAGAGAAATTAAATGAGAAAAAGCGTGAAGAAAAATTAAAAAAACTTCAAGATTTGCGGGAGAAATATTTAATTCAAATCGAGAAAAATTCTTCGCAATTATCGGATGAAGATTTTGATGAAAGTGATCAAAAAATAGTTCCGCGTCCAAAAGAAATTAATCGTTTTGTTAGCGATGAATTGCCGGCGCCACCAGTTTTAAATTATTATCGCACGGCGGACAATCTTCATATTCCTCTAATTCCAACCATTCGAGAAAAAATCGAAGTTTTATTTAACGCCATCTCTTCTGGCAGTGTTTCATATTTCAACAGCGCTTATAGAGATGTAGAAAATTCGAACATAAGAAACCAAAATGGTGACACTATCTTAACTTATTCTGTACTTTTACAAAAACCAGCTATCATAGCTTCAGTACTTGCTAAAGGCGCTGATCCAAATCTGTCAAGCGGTCTTGGATATACCCCGATTGATATTGCAATTGAAATGCTTGATATAAAAGCACTCGAACTATTAATCGATAACAAGGCTGATCCCAAATATATTGATGCTTTTGGCAGAACTTATTTGATGCATGCATCTCGTCTTGGTTTTTTGCCGGCGGTTGAATTGTTTGTTTCTAAAGGTGTTGATATTAATGCAATGGATAATGACGGATTTACTGCGCTTTCAATTGCATATCGCCACAAAAAAGAAATTGTAGTAAAATATCTTTTACAAAATGGTGCGAAAACTTGGATTGAAAAACCTTATGAACCAGGTAATCAATCTTTGATTAAAGAGTTAGAAAATCGCTGGAATTAACGTTTTCAAGTTCTAAATAAGTTTTTATAATAAAATAAAAGTTTACAAAATGACTAAGAAAAATTTTGCTAAAAAAAGCCTGTTACTGCTTGGAACTTGTTGCGTTGCCTTAACAATTTTTTTCAGCAGTGAATCAATCCGAGCCCAAATTCAAGGGCTTTATGACAATTCAAATAATCAATTTGTTGGTGTTAGCGCTTTGATGTCAGCAGTTACAAATAATGACATAACCGGCGTAAAATTTTTCAGCAAAGCGGGAAGGGCGACGGTAAATCAAAAAAATGTTGGTGGTGCAACCGCATTACATATGGCTTGCCGCGAAAAAAATTTTGAAATCGTAAAAATTTTAGTGGAAAATGAAGCTGACATAAATGCCGTTGATAATGAAGGCTGGACTCCTCTAATGCGCGGTGCTTTGGCTGGTGACAAGGATATTGTAGATTTGCTTTTAGTTAAAGGAGCGCAAGCAAGCAGCATTAATTCATCAGGTGAATCAACAATTATTCATGCTACAATTTCTGACTGTTCAGACTGTTTAAGCTCAATGTTTGAAAAATATAATTTCATCAAATTGATGGATGCAAGATTGTTGAAAGAGCAATTGACAGAAGCTTTCGTTATCGCAAGAAATCGCGAAAATCAGCCAGCTCAAGTTATTCTTGAAGCTTATCTTGATCGCGCTGTAAAAATGGACTCATTTATCGAATCTGATACTAGCGCTTTAACTGCAGTTCAATCACAAAGAATTTTTAATTTTTCTTCTCAAGAAGGTAAATCACAGCAGTTTAAAGAAGTGATTCCGATGATTGCTAAAAGATCTCCTTCTACCGCAATTGTAACTAAAAGATTTAAATTAGTTTCAGGCGAAGATGGAAAGTCGCTTCACGATTATAGCGAAGAAAATCCAAATGCGATTTCAATTGAGAAGCAAGGTAGCGCAAAAAATTATAGCGCGGTTAGATATAAACTCTTAGCACCAGCTGCAGCGTCTAATTCAGAAGTTTTTAAAAATGCTGTAACCAGCGACCAAATTAAAAAAAGCAACCGAATAATTTATTTACTAAAAACTCCAATTGGCGACAAGTCCGAAGTTACAAAAACTGCCGCAGCGGCTAATTCAGAAGTTTTTAAAAATGCCGCAACCAACAACCAAATTAAAAAAAACAATCAAACAATTTATTTACTAAAAACTCCAACTGGCGATAAATCTGAAGTTGCAAAAACTGCTGCAGCTCAACAATTTGTTGCTCCGGCAGCAAAGGCAACTAAAGAAGAAACTTCAAAATCTTCATCTTTTAAATTTAGTAAAGGTGAAGCAGGGAAGGTTGTAAAACACAAAAAACCAAAAAAACCAGTTTTTCCAGTTCCAACTTCACAACCAATTGTAGTTGCTCCAGCTGCTCAAATTTTAACGCCAGAATCTTTAGCAGCTCCTGTTTTATCAAATGACGACAAATCAATAGTTATCGATTTGTCGAACTCATCTAAATAATAAATTTTACAAATTAAAAAAATGGCGACTCAAGCCTCATTTTAATCAACTACCCACGCAACCTGAAGATGCTGGCTTATCAAATGGAATTTTTCATTAATTCTCCGCTGCAAAACTTAGGAAATAGCTACAATGCGAAAAAGATGTCAAATTACAAAATTCTACTTTTTTAATCTTAAATAAAAAAAAGCTTGTACCGATAAAAAAAGATTTTATCTAGGTAAGATTCCACAACCTCAGGTTTATTTTTTTAAAATAAAATCAATCAAATGTCCAAACAAGAATTTCAGGCAGCAAGCGAAAATTTTTCCGAAATAATCTCAGATGCAATTATAAAAAATAATGACGAGCTTCTGATTGAGACAATCGATAATAATAGAAATGAAATCGACAAAATCACTGATCACAAACTTTTACTAAATCTGGCTGTTAGTAAAAAATCTACTCACACCTTCGCCCTTTTAATTGATTACGGTTTTGATCCTACAAAAGGCTTTAGCTCCACTCCAAATCCAGTAGCATTTGCTGCAAAAACACAAGGTTATGACTTTTTATCACGTTACTGCGAAACGATATCAAAAGCATTTGATCCTGAGCTAAAATTGGTAGAATGCCTAATAAATGAAAAAGATGATCAAGGCAAAAATGCTTTAAGCTATGCACTTGAAGGTAGATCTTATCTGGGAGCTGTTCGATTTTTAATCGATAATGGCGCAGATATTACTGAAAATTTTTTACATAATGCAAAACTTGCAATCGAGAATAGGCATGTAAAAACTCTAGAGCTTATGATGAGGAGTAATGATGGCAAAGTAACTGAAGATCAATTATCAGAACTCAGTAAGCACGCCAAAGAACATAATAACCACATTACTCAGAACGTATTTGCAGTTTATGCAAAAAAACATGGATTCAATGAGGTAAAGAAAAAAATTGATTCTGCCATTGATTATCACAGGAAGAATCAAGGTAGCAGTACCGATATTTTTGAGATATGTCGCAAAGGAAGTTTGGAAGATTTAGAATTCTTGCTAGAGGTTCTTAAAGTAAGAGATGAAAAACTTTTTATTAACAACCCTGATTTTCCAGAGCAAAATTATGATAGTGATGGTAACTCAGCTCTTTTTCATGCGCTAAATAATAATTGCTACGATCTTTTGGTATCTAGATTGCTTGATGAAGGAGCTATTATAACTAATTTAACGACTAGAGAAGAGTTAATCGATGACGCACTAACTTTTTGCATCCTTAAAAAAGAGCCAAAAACTTTGGCGACTATTCTTAAGTCCCAAAATCTTGATATAATGGATCAAGAAGAATTATTGCTGGGACATCAAAAATTCAGTAAAATCGTTGAAGAAATGCTGTCTTCTGAAAATTCAAATGCGGTAATTGTTGAGTCTTTTTTTACTAATATTTCTGATTTTCGCTTAAGAAATATGGAGGAAGAAACCTTAGTTAATTTAGTAAAAAAATCTTTAGAATATGCTCCAGAAGCTGCGGCAGAAAAACTAAGAAAATCTTTTTCCAAAGCCGTTGAAGATTCTTCTCTAAAATTTGTTGAAATTATTTTAAAAAATTTTTCTAAGTCAGATTTAACAACTTCGTCCGAACAAAAACCAAGCTCTAGAAAAAGCACTCGACCAATCAATGAAGAAAGAATCGGTTTGCTCGAAACTAAAGCTGCTCCATCATTTTATGATGCAAATGCTGAGATCGAAATGACTAGATCAAATAATTCATTGCAGCAAATTACTTGTGACGAATTATTTGAAACAGCCCTAAAAAAGATAAATACCAATTCACAAAGTCACAATGAATCAGATCATCCCAGAGAAATCTTGATTCTGCTTTTAAAAAAAGGCATTGAACCTAGCGATAAGGGCAAAATGGCTCGAGTTCTTGAGGAAATTGGAATAACAGAACAAGACTATAAAAGCCCAAGCCAATCTATTTGTGCAAAATTTTGTTCAGTGTTTTCTAACGCGCTGAACATTTTTGGCAGGTAAAAACCCGAAATTATTCGCCGAAAAAAATTTCATCGGCTTCTTTGATAAAATTCTTTGATAAAAATTTAAAGATCGAAGTTTTTAATCCCGCTACGATTAAAAGATAAAATGAGCGAAGATAAGTTTTGAAAATAAAAAAACCCAAAACCTCAAAAAACTTTAAAAACCCTTAATCTTAATTCCACATAATGACTATTATGTTAAACTATATTATTCGACTCCCAGAATATGGAGCTCTAAGTGATTTAAATAAATTCATAATATTTTAGTTAAAGGTTTTTGACTTTTTATTTTAACTTTTGCTAAAGTGCGCCTCCCAAAATTTACTTTTTAGATTTTCTACTTTGGGTTTGGTCAAGAAATTTTAGCAATAACGCTAAATTTCTTGACCAAATTTTTTCTAAAAAAATAAGATCTTTAATAGGATTTTATTTTTCTACGTTCTAAATTTATTAAATCTTCTAAGGTTTATTTACATTTACGGTTTTTTAAAAAAATCGCAAAACTTGAACCTACTACCCATTTAAAGATTATTTTTTAAATGCCTCTGTGGCGGAATTGGTAGACGCGATAGACTCAAAATCTATTGTCCCTTGGGACGTGTCCGTTCGATTCGGATCGGAGGTACCATCTTTTTACTTCTCTTTTTAAAGTGCTTCATTTTGCCGATTTATTTAAAGCTGTTTTTCTTGGAATTGTTGAAGGATTAACAGAATTCATTCCGGTTTCATCAACAGCGCACTTGTTGATTTTTTCTTACCTTATCGATTTTCAAACCATCAAAAATAGTCTCTTCGAAATCGTAATTCAATTAGGCGCGATACTTGCGATTTGCGTAATTTATCGTCAAAAAATTTTCACAGTTGTTTGTAATTTAAAACAAAAAGAACAACAAAAATTCACACTAAATTTAATTTTGTCTTTCATGCCTGCAGCCATAATTGGTGTGCTTTTACATAAATTGATTAAAGAATATCTTTTTTCAAATCTAGTAATCGCAATCAGTTTAATTTTAGGCGGTATAATCATGATTTTAGTTGAGAAGAAACCAAGAAAATCAGAAGTTGATGATCTTAATAATATCAAACCGATCTCAGCTTTTTACATCGGATTATTTCAATGTCTGGCTATGATTCCCGGAATTTCAAGATCAGGCGCAACTATTATTGGCGGGCTTTTGCTTGGATTAAATCGCAAAACTGCAACAGAATTTTCTTTCTTTTTAGCAATTCCAACAATTGCAGCGGCGAGTTTTTATGATCTTTTAAAAAATTCTTCTGAGCTTACGGGAGCAAATGTTGAACTCATTTTGATTGGATTATTGTCAGCATTTCTATCGGCAATTTTGGTGATAAAATGGTTTATTACTTTTGTTAGTCGCCACAATTTTATTCCTTTTGGTGTTTATAGAATTGTGCTGGGAATTTTGGTTTTGTTATTTATTGCTTAATTTTAGCAACCTTCCCTACTTAAACTTCGGTCCATTAACCCAAACTACAATCGACTTTCTTTCACCCTTCGTGACAGGAGTAACGCGATGCAAAACAAATGAAGGAAAAGCAATAATAAGCCCTTTATTCATTTTAATTGTTTTTGCATCTTTTTCTTGTCCGAGCACAATCTGAAAATCTCCGCCTTCAAAATCAACACCCGGCTCACTCAACAAAAACGTCAAAGATAATTTTCTTTTTCCACCCACAGTTTGCTTATTATCACCCATACCCATATCCATATGCAAATCATATTTCCCAAGCTGCGAGCTCTTATATTGCGAATATTGAAAAAAATCATAACCATCCAAATCAAAATTATAAAAATCAGCATTCATCTTTTCGATCGCCCAGTTTAAGCGCTCAAAAATCCATTTATTTTCTTTATTTGGATTATGAAAATTTACCTTTGATTTTCGGACTGCTTCATTCAATGATGCTTCAACTCCAGTAGTTGCGGTTAGAAATTCTTTTTTTTCGCAATATTCAATTATGCGTGCAATTTCTTCCTTATTAAAAACATTGTCAAAATAAATGTGCGAGAGAATATTCGTAATATTGTTAGAATTATTGGAAATTTTTTTCATAATTAAAAAATATCTTTTTTAAAAAAATGTCGCAAGACCATCAAAATTCACAAGAAAAATTTGCAATCCGCTTCGGTCTTGGTGCTATTAAAGCCGTTGGTTTTGGAATGATGCAAACTGCAATTAAAGAGCGTGAAGTCAACGGAAAATTTGCAGATATTTACGATTTTGCCGAACGCCTCGATCCTCGTTCAATCAATAAAAAATCAATCGAAGCCTTAGCCAAAGCAGGCGCATTTCAAGACTTGCAAAAAAATCGTCGTCAAGTTGCGGAATCTTTCGAAATACTTTCCGCCTACTCTGCTCAAAAAACTGAAGCTGCAAATTCTAACCAAATGAGCTTATTTGGCGGACTTCCGGAAGCCAATGCCAAACCAGAATTAAAAAAAACGCAAGACTGGACAAAAATTGAACGCCTACAAAAAGAATTTGAAGCCTTCGGATATTTTCTCAACGAACACCCGCTGGACGACAATGTTTCTGAGTTAAAAAAACGCGGCGTAATTTTTTCTGATAAACTCGAACGCGATGAACTTGAAGATGGAAATTTAGTAAAAATGGCCGGCGTTGTCGCTGGAAGCAAGCATCGCTCCGGACCACGCGGGCGCTTCGCTTACATGACAATTTCTGATCCTTACGGAATTTTTGAAGCAATGATTTTTGACGAATCTTTAATTACTTCCGCTCGCGATATTTTAATTGATGGCAGCGTTATCGCGCTTGAATGCCTAATTAAGAAAGATGATGGCGGTGTTAGAATTTTGATTCGTGAAGTAAAAAAACTCGAAGAATTCATTCAAAATATCAAAGCCCAAAATAAGGATTTTGAAGACATAAAAAAACAACCTGCGCGCAATAATTATAATCGCAATGCCAATAATAATGTTGACGGCTACAATCAACGCTCTGCTCCATCTTACGAGCCTAAAGCACAAGTTTTGCAACAGCAAAGTGAACCAGTATTTGTAAAAAAAGTTTTATCAAAAGTTGAGATAGTCATCAAAAATCGTGACCCGCTTTTTAGCATAAAATCTTTTCTCTCTCAATATCTTGCCTCAATTAACAACGAAAAATTTACCAAAGTTTTTCTGGTTGTTGCCGCCGATAAAAAAATTACTAAAATAGAATTGCCACAAAATTATTTCCTCGACGAGGCTGATATATCAAAGCTGCGCCGTATCGAAAAAATAATTGACGTTGAATCGATTTTGTAACTTGCATTTAGTTTCACCCTTTCTAAGGTGCGCCCCTTCTTCTTTTGGAAAAAAGTTTTTCTCTCAACTTTTATCTTCACTTACCGCGGGGTAGAGCAGCCCGGTAGCTTGTCAGGCTCATAACCTGAAGGTCGTTGGTTCAAATCCAGCCCCCGCAACCAATTCCAGTTTCAAAGAAATCCAATAAAGTCCGATAAGCCTACACAAGAGCGCTTTCATCGCCCCTCACCTGTCCAAAGAAATCCAGCAAAATCCGCCTGAAGCCAAACTTTTTCTATGTACAAAGCTATGTACAAAAATGGACATTAAAAAGAAATTTTAGTTCCATTGTAAAACCTGCCGAGCTATGATTTCAGATGTTCTAGGGCATCTTTAGACCAAAAATTAGTCCAACAAAATCCAATAAGATTTATTAAGGTCCATTTTTTTGATGTATAAATGATGCGAAAAATGCTTAAAAAACAGTTTTTTCAAAAAAAATGCCAAAAAATAATCGCAGACTTACCGATCGAGAAATCAAAGAAGCTAAGCCAAAAGATAAAAATTATTTTTTATTTGATGATGCAAAACTAAGACTTCTGATAAGACCAAGTGGCACAAAGGTTTGGCAATATCCTTACAAGCTTCACGAAAAAAATAATACTGTTACGCTAGGAAAATATGGCGATAGAACAGGGTTTGTGTCATTGGCTGATGCTCGAAAAATGATAGATGAAATTAGAGACCTACTTTCTCGTGGCCTTGATCCAAACAAAAATAAAAAATCTCAGAAACAAGAGGCGCTATTAAGAGCCGAAAATACTTTTGAAACTATCGCTGAGGAATGGCGGCAAAAACAATCTTGGACCGAGAAGCATTCCAAGAATATTCAGAGCCGATTACAAAAAGATGTTTATCCGATAATTGGTTGGAAAGGAATCAAAGAAGTTACGATCCAAGATATTTTGCAAATTTTACGAAACATTGAACAGCGCGATGCAATTTCGGTAGCACAAAGAATTAACGGCTACTGCACCGAAATATTTGATTACGCTTTGGTGATGGGAATTTGCGATTCTAACCCCGCCCTTGGCAGATCGAAATTTCTAAAAGCTCAAACGATACAAAACCGAGCTCATCTTTCAGACAAAGAATTACCTGATTTTATCAGAAAACTTTACTCATCCGATGACACGAACACAACTTTACTCGCAATCAAACTATTGGTTCTAACCATACAGCGCCCCGGTGAAATCAGATTTGCTGAGTGGAAGGAGTTTGATGAGAAAAAAGCAATCTGGCATATTCCGGCTGGGAGAATGAAGAAAAAGCGCGAACATCTTGTGCCGCTGCCAAAACAGGCTTTGGAAATTCTAAAAAATATTCGAACTCTAAGCGGTCGTTCCCCTTATCTATTTCCTGGAAAAGTTGGAATGATGAAAAAGCCAATTTCTGATGTGGCACTGATTAAAGCGATGAAAAAACTCAGCGAAAATAAAATGACTCCCCATGGCATTCGCCACACCGGATCAACTATATTAAACGAGAGCAATTTCAATTCCGATTGGATTGAAAGACAGCTATCGCATGTGGAAGAAAACAAAGTTCGCGGCACTTACAACAAAGCTGAATATTTAGAACAGCGTAAAGAGATGATGCAATGGTGGGCTGATTATTTAGACAAATTAAACAAATAACTTACTTAAGCTCATAACTTTTAATTAAGGATTTTATATCCTCTACCCTCCAAGCTACTGCTCTCTCAGCTATTTTTATAGGTTTTGGATATTTTCCATCTTTCACACCTTGCCACCAAGTCGACCTTCCTACGGGAAAGATATTTAAGATTACCGGAAGACGCACAAATCCAATTTCTGGCAATGAATAATTATAGGTTTCTGTTTTCATCGTTACATTCACATTTTTGTTAAAAACTGTGAGCGAAACCTAAAAAGTGGGCGGTATGGAAATCGGTATGGTAGCGGTATTAAAATCGGTATTATTTCGATTATACCGCAATAAAGAGATGAGTTTTAAATGATAGCTGGTTCGTAATTTCTGATAACTCTGGTAACAACGCCCCAGATTCTATCAAGCGAGCTTTCGTCAATTTCAATGTCGGGACAATTATCGTTGCTGCAAGTGAGTTTGATCTTATCACCTTCTTTGATCAGTTTTTTAATAACAGCCTTACCAGTATCAGCGATAGCGATTACGATATTATTATTGTTCAGATCTTTGGTGTGATTAACCAACAAAAGATCATTCTCCAATATGCCCTCCTCTTTCAAGTTGCAGCCAGACATTTGAATCAGAAAGTGATCCTGAATATTTTTGATCAGTAATTTTTCAGTTGGTTTACGATTTTCGTGCTGCTCTTTATTGGCGATTGAAGGAACGCCATCTTCAAATTTCATTTCGTAGAATGGCAACTCGTGTTTCTTATAAGCGCTTAAAAGCTTGATGTCATCTTTGGTTATTTCTGACGGAATTCTTCTCGATTTTGTGTTGCTTGGTTTAGGCTTTCTACCAGCCCCAGTTCTATACCCGCCATGTTTTAATAACTCACTAGAATTCATATGTTAATTGTCTAAAAATGACACGATTTTATTCATAAAAAATTCCAACACTTGAAATATGTGGTAAAAAATCAAGATGAGGTTTTGGATCGATATCCCACAAAAAATGTTTTTTAAGATTTATTGTTAAACGACCGAACTTTATCGCGATGAATAATAACGAAGTTTTATTTAAGAAATCATTCAA
>CAMAXU010000011.1 GCA_945862455.1 Rickettsia typhi
ATCTAGAAGGGATGTTTGGACACATCAAAGAGAGGGTAAAAATTCACCGAGGATTGGATAAAAATCGGAAGAAAAAAGCGGTGAAATTTCTGCTGAAAAACTGGGGGCGAAAAGTGGGTTTTTAGCCCCCCATTTTTTTAATTATGCCCCAAATTAACAATTGATTAAATTATATAAATTCGCGTCAATTCAGCTAAGGCGATTTTTAACTATCCTCTTTCTTTAAAAACCGGTGGTCAAAAAATGATCGCCGGTTTTTTTGGGATTGCAATTTACCATAATTGCCTCAATACCAACTGCCTTAAAAGCAAAAGCGGCGTGAAAGCAGGTATAATAAATTTAATTCCTTGTCCAATGCGGTTTGGACCTGATCCAAGAATAATAACTTTTTTTCTATTGGGAGTGGAAGAGACGAGATCTTCCAAACAAACCATTTCAATTTGTTTTGGTTCAAATGACATTTTTCTGATGAATTCTTGTTAAAAATAAGATCAATTCACAAAAGACGAATCAGCCAAGAGAGCTAGAAAACAGAAGCTTTAAAGAGTTTTAATAACAAGAAAATGATGCGAAAAATTACAAAAATTTATATGAGGTTTTTGGGTGGATTTGCGACAGGCTCATAATATTCAAGGGTGAATGCAAATCCTAAAATTAATTCCTATCCCCTCTTAAGCAGTTTAAAATCTTTGATAAGCTGAAATGATTCGATTGGTTTAAAGCTTTGATTTGGATTCCCTTTTTTATCTTTTTCACCGTATTTTTCGCGCTTCATTTCACTCACTTCGTAAAAATCACCGTTTTCTTCAGTAATTTTCAAAGCCGCTTTTAGCTCTTTATTCTCCTCCTTATCCATTAGCTTTTTGCTAATTTTACACTTCGAAAAATATTTTTGATCAATACTACTTTTATCCGTTGGAAGGACACAGTTTTCATCAAAAATGCAATTTACAAATACTGTGCGGAAAGTTCCGCTAAGATCAACGCTCTTAAAATGAGTTCTAACACATCTGCTGTTCCAAACTTTTTGAGATTGTTTTTTCCATTGATCGGAATTTTTTTGTCCCCAATCTTTTTCAACAGTGTGTTCTGAATTATTATCCAATTTATTCTTGGCATCGATCGCTTTATTCAAAACGCCCTTTGCTGCGTATTTTAGGATCGATTCTTCTTCTGTTGGATTTTTTTTTGACCATTTCTTTCTCATTTCCTCTACGAGTTTTTTGTTATTCCCCACAAATTTTCTTATCGCCACATCTTCTGCTGATAAATTTTCACCACCCTGCTCTGGATTCACGAAAATTTTTTCTTCGATTTGATCGACTTTCAGAATCTGCAACTCTTCAAGTTTACTCTGTAATAGAGCACTAATAGTTTCCTTATTTTCTTGATATTGATCTTCATTTATTTCTGCAAAAACTTTGTATCCCGATGATGAAGGAAATGTCAACGCGCCACTCACTGCTTCCTGAGATAAATTAAAATCATTTTCGGCGCGCTCCCGTGCTTGTTTCACAGTTGATTCCTTCATCTTTTGCGATGCCAATATCTTAATAACCATATCAATATCACCTCTTGCCACAGCAAGATCTAATGGCGTGCAATTCTTTAGTTTAAGATCATTATGAGTATTTTCAGATTGCGTATTGATAATATTCGGATCAGCTCCAAGATCTATTAATTTACTTACCAACTGTAAATTTGATGTTTCGAGCTTAAGACCCAAACCGTCACGATCGGAGTATCCTTTCGCAACAGCAATATGAAGCGCAGTATTGTTGAAAAAACCTGAAGCTTGAGAATCGAGGCCAATATCTAAAGAATGTTGATTAGAAAAATCCAAAAAATCACTGACGAAATCATTGTAACCCATCGCAATTTCCCACATCAAGTAGGTGTTTTTAGTATCACCTTGATAATTTTTGAAATGATCTGGGTCATACGGTTTGCCATTCATTGGATCGCTGATGTTATTTCCTCCGGGGTTTATGACTTGTAGTTTTTTGTTTTCAATTAGTTTCTGATGATGTTCGAGTATTTTTTTAAATTCTTTTGCCTGAATTGATTTTTGCTCATCTTTGTCAGGGGATTTTAATAAATCTACCTCAGTTTTCTCTAGCGTTTTGTCATCGAGATAAGACCCCTCAGGCTCCTCAAATGATGATCTGGTGATCACTTCCTTAATATCGTTACTTAGCTTTAATAAATTTCGCGACGCCCCTTTTGCAGGAGAAATCTCTCTTGCAAAATCACCATCCAATATACCTTGCTCTTCCTTGGTAAGAATAATCTTATCATTGAGAAGAGACGAGCAAGATGCCATCAAAGCTGCGGTAGCATTAGCCCAACACATATTGCCAGTAAGGTTATTAGCTCCAACTTGCGCTTCTGGCAACTTAGTTCCTTCAACTGAATATTTGACTATGTAGGAATCTTTCTGAGCTTGAATTAATTCACTTTCTTCAGTCGGACCAGATCTGTTTTTATCGTCGTAACAATACCAATTATTATCACTCTCTTTAACATAAGAAATATAATGCCCACCTTGCAAATAACCATTATGTTGAATGAAAGCAGTAGGATAAAAAGTTTTGGTATCTCCCTCACCACCACCATCTACTGAAAAGATAATCGGATCTAGCGATACTTCATTCTCAAGCTTATAACCTTGACCCTCTTGCGTGAAAGCAAAACGCTTGGAGCTAACAACTATTTCACTGACATCGCTACTAACAAAAGCCTTGATTTGACTTTGAGTTTTAAATTTCTTTTTGCCTTCTTCCGTATCAAATACAACATCAGCCGATTTCAGATATTTTTCCAAATCTCCGCTTTCAACATGAGATTTGTAGAATTCCTCAAAATCAACTTTTGGTCCTGTCCTGTTATATTTGCTTTGTAACTCTTTTCTATATCGATCTTCATTAAGTTCCTCGCCCAAAATTTCAGCTTTTTGATGAGCATTGATTGTTTCTTGGAAACTAGTTTTTTCAAATACCCTCTTACCATCTTTAATTATAGCCTCTGGTAACTCGGTTTGAAGAGTAGTGGCAGGATCGTTTTTTACTGAGCGATATTCTTCATAATCAACAGCAATACTTGTCTTCTCCAACCTAAATGGCGGATTTTCGTACAAAGCATCACAAAGTAGATTCACAAATTCTGAGGCATCTTCGTGCCCATCACCAATAACTAAGTGTCCTGGATTATCCGAAGCGCCTAAATAAACCGCTAGATTTCTGAGTGTTTTTATCTTGTAAGCTTTTTCTTTTAAGTTATTCGATTTCTCTTTATCGGTGCTGCCTTCCTTAATTTTTTGAATCTCTTGCAGCTGATATTTAATTAATTTCTTCGCGAGATTTTTATGAGGATCGACAAGCTCAGCATGTCGCGTCAAAAGATATGAAACGTTAGTAAGAGCATCAATATTCGGTGTTCCTTTTTTAAAAGATGCATTTTTAAACGATACCTCTCCTTCTCTTTCTTCGAAAAAAACTTCTTGAACCGAATCTGAAACACGATTTCTTTTAAAATCTCTCTGCAAAAAAGACGCATCAGCATCGCCTCTTCCCCCATCAAGAAGAGTGATACTTTCTTGAACATCGCGAAGTAAATTATTAGCTTGTTCTGCTGAAGTAATATTTTCCGTCAAAATTTTCGCGACATCATTTTTTAATCCGTCTTCTCTTTTAGCAATATATCCATATTTCTTCATCCACTCCTTCTCACTATAAAGATGTTTTGGCTGTTTTATTTTAATTGTTTGAGTTTCTTGTTCAGTTGATTCAGAAGTGACTTTTATAGTAGAAGATTCTCCACCAACTTCACTCACAGTTCCATCTGTCGAAACCACAAACAATTTATCTAAAAATTGCGGATTAATTTCCGGGTTCATTGAAATAGCAATGCTGCTACAGCAAGCAGCAGCTGGGTCGCCAGATGCAGAAAGCAGACCATCCCAATATTCATTTCCCACGTAAGACCCGCCATCCCAAGCGAAGTTTACGCACAAAACAGTTTCCAAAGCAGTTTCTTTGTCGCCGGATTTTTTTTCATCTTCTGTCAACTCATCTGAAAATTTTGCGCCAGAACTAACTATTTTTACGTCATCAAATGGCTTTTCTTTATCGGGAGGGTTTTCGGTAAATGCTGTGTAATAAGCAGTACCTACAAACTCACAAAACTCAATCGCAGAAATTTGTGATTTTTGTTTTAACTCATCAAATGCCTTTCTAACAGCTTTTCCGATAGCAGATTTAACCTTAGCCCCCTGATTATTAGCCCAAACCCCATCACCACATCCAGTAATTCTGATGTGAGCTTTTTTCTCATCCTGTTGTGCATTCGCAATCGATTCGGCGAGAAATTTTTTGTAAGAAATATAGAGGCGCTGCTTTGCAACTTCATCGTTAAAAGCAACACCTGCCTCCGTTGAAGAACCTCCTTTTTGCTGAGAATTTTGTTTATAAAATTGATCCCAGATTAATTGGTGACCCTCGACAAAATCAATTTTAACATTTCTCATTCTGGCGAAGTCGCCTTTTTCATTAGTTCCTTTAGATGAATTGTATTGTTGAATCGCTTTTTCGCGCTCACCTTCAATAACGTGAAGCCTTTCCATCGCTGGATCTGGGGTTTCAAGCCTCATGCCCACAATTGCAGAGATGTAGCCAAATTTTTCATGAGCGCCACTGACATATCCATTTCCAGAATTACCAGCATTAGCCACTTGATCATCGACTCTTTTTTTTCCTTGATTACTTTTTTTTCCTTGATTACCTCTACCACCATCATTAATAAATTGAGTCGCACCAAAAACTTGCAGCATGGCACCGAATTCTATTTCGGAATAACCAACATACTCTGGTAAATTAAGATCACCATTGATGTAGCGAGGAAAGTCAACGCGATCAGTAATAGCATCATTAGAACCGTAAAATGCTTTAGGCCTTTTTTCGATCAATCTTTTGTAAAAGGCGCGGATATTTTCTGGTGTGATTTTTGTGGCAACGAAATTGATTTTCTTTTCATTGATTTTCTTTTCATTGATTTTCTTTTCAAGTAATCCTTCTTCGTAACCTTGTAGGTAATTGTGCGGCAAAATCCCTTGCTTCTTGTAAACTTCTTTTTGCGAAATTTCTTTTAAATTAACTCCCCTTCCCGCCTCTCCTTCTGTAATTGCCACAAGTGCTATAAATCTTTTTGCATGTTCTATTTCTTCTTGCGTAACTGTGATTCTGGTTCCTTCTAAAATTTTTCTTTTATGATTCTCTTTTAATTTTTCAAATTCTTCAGCTGCGTTTTTTTGTGGGAAAGTTTCGAGATCAATAATGGGAAGTACTTTGGTTATTTCACTTGCAACATTTTCATCTTTTCTTTCTTCTGAAGATTTTAGTTCATTTATACGATCATTTATTGTTTTCTCCTGGTTTTGCATCTTTATATCAACGAAACTTTGTTCTTCTTTCTGCGAGCTATGAATATCATTCAACTGACTACTAATATCATGCAACTTAGTATCAATATCACGCAGAATAGAATCACCGTTTTTAGCTTTAACAAATGTATTTCTAAATTCTTGCAATATTGAATCAACACTTGACTTTTCAACTCCAAGCAAAGTGTAGAATTTATTTATTTCTGCACAATTTCCTGAATGTTGAATAGCCATTTTTCTGCTGTACTCATCAACCTTTTTATCAAATGGGTTTTGATTTTCATCTAAAGGCTCTATCACATCGTGCCATTTTTTCCACTCAGGATCACCACCACTTGAAGTAACTGATGTCACTGCCGGATCATTTGGATTACTACCCGCCAAAAACTCTTGAGTTGGTTCGTAGAGTTTGGACATTCTTTCAGCCACTATTCTTTCTTTGATATCTTCTGCAATTGATTTTTGACGTGGCTCAATTTTAACAGTGTAAGGAATCCAAGCCTGACCAGAGGTTTGCCTTCCTTCATTATTAATTGATTGTTTTTTATCCCAATGCAATCCAGCACCTCCATTATACTCTGTGCGATAATAGTCATATTTAGCACTCTGTAAAACCTCAATACATTCATCAATTTCTTCTTTATTCGGTTGAGGAGATATGAATTTACCAGATTCATCAACAGCAAAAAATGTCTCGACTCCATAATCTTCTTTTTTAATCCAAAAATCTTTATCAGGAATTTTCCAAAGAAGAACTTCGGCACCTTTTACATCTGAGCTACAATCTTTCCCCAGCAAAAATTCATTATCGACAAATCGCTTGGTTTCTATCTCATGACCATTTGCAGTTTTAGCTTTCCACCAATATTCGACAGTATAGCTATGTAATCGCATTCCACCACCTTCAATCAAAATTCGATTTGTTTCTGGGATTAAAACACCACTGCCAGTTTCAGTTTCAGTTTTACCTACTACCATTCTTGGAACTACTTTCCATTTATGGCGGTCTGTATCAGCTTCAATCAAAACAGTATTTATATGAAAATCACTGAAGCCCGGAGCCGAACGCTTTTTAGAACTACAACGACCAACCCCATCAACTTGACAATCAGCATCATATTTTGCCGCCGATTCAATTGAATCTTTGTTTGATTTAGCGCCTGTTGCATATAATCCACATTGATTACCGCCAATCACATTTAAAAAATTAGCATCTGCCTTCAGCCCAGTAAAAGATGCCGATCCATAATTAGCTTTATCGTAGCCAAATAGCCATCCCGATCTTTTATTAAGCTCACTTATTTCTGAATCGCTGAGTTTCTGATAATTTAGGGCAATATAGGCATCCAGCATAGCTTTATAAGCACTGAGCGAGTCATGCGGGAAAACACCATTTTTTTCTCCAATAGATATTTCATGGGTGAGAGTTACTCTTTCTCTTATTGCGAAATTTCTCAAAATTTCTCTTGCATCATTAAGTAGTTTTATTTGCTGCTCAAGAAGTGAAGTTAAAGTGCCAGTATTTAAAAACTTTTTTTGATAATCTTTGTAAGCCTTATCGATCTTTTCTAAGTATTCTGGCGTAACAGCAACCGCATGTTTTTCACCAGAGACGTTATCCGTAAATACAGGTTCCCTATTAAACCTAGTCGAAGTAAGAGATTTTATTTTAAAAAAACTAGCAAACCTATTGGCTTCATTAAATTTGTTTTTCTCATTACCATCGGATTCAAAGCAGTAATTAACTACTGGGATTTTTTTTCTTTGTCCATCATATAAAGCAATCTTTCCAGTTGCTTCAGCTGACGTATTTTCATTCTTCTCAATCACGCCCCACTTCTGTTTTAACCATTGATCAAAAGACAAGGGTTCTGACTTAGCTCTAGTTTGCGCTCGAAAAGCTTTTAGAATTAATTCAAGAGTTTCAATTTTTTCCAACGATTTCAAATGATCTGGATTGAGCAATTGAGCGTATTGATGCGATTTGTATAAAGACTTTCGATTGAAATCACCGGAAACATATTTTGATTTTTTATCTGCGCTTAATTTTGAATTATATTCTCTATCTTGTTCCAACACCATCTTTGGTAATGTAACTGTTGCAGTATTTTGCGACAAGGCTACTAAAAACAGATTATCTTCAAGGCAATTTCTTATAATATCTAAGGCAAATGTACCACAACCATGATGGCTTTTTTGAACATCTGGATAGTTTGTAACCTTATTAATTACTATATTATGGTCTTCAGAATTTTCTCGTAAATGATTTTCAAAATCCAAAATCTTAATAGTTGATGATTTATCTTTCTGAATCAAAAATGGAATGGTATGAATCGAGTTTCCATTCTTACCAGTAATACAAAATAACATCCCTTGCGTTTTGCCATCGCCCAAATCATCAACAACTTTTTTTAGCTCTTTTTTTAGCTCTTCTAGGTAATCAGGATGATCCCTTCTATTAAAAGAAAATTCCTCTGATTCAGTCTTGAATTCTACAACAGAAATTGAGGAGGTTTGTGGCTTATCTGTGCGTGTTTGATATAGATTCGCTAATTTCCTTAGTCCTTCGGGACGCAGCCTTACATATTCTAGCTTCTCTTTTTCATTAAACCAAATTTCATAATCTTCACCGTATTTCGTCTGAGTATTTTTTGCAGAGTCTCTTTCAAAATAGGTGTAGTTAGTATTTACAGATGATAATTGATTTTTTGACATATTTTTTTACTACAGATTATTATAACTGATTTTTTCATAAAATATTTGTGTAGAATATTTATAAGTAAAGATTCGACAGGTTAAAAAAATCCCATTTTTTTAATTATGATTCAAATGAAGTTAAAGACTTTACCGGAAAATGATTCCTCTCCGGCTTGGCTTCCGCTACATTTTTTTTCTTACGTCTTCTTCTTCTATCTCTTTTAACTTTTCTCACCTTGGTTGAATCCATAACCAAACGATGTTTAATATGTGCATCAACAATTGATTCAAACTCTTTCATGTGATCTTTGAAAAAGTGATCTGCGCCGTGAACTGATTGGTAAATAATTTCTGCGCCTTCTCTTGCTGATAATTTTTCTGCTAATTTTGCTGAATCTGCTTCTTTAGTGATTTCATCTTTTCCACCCTGAACAATCAAACCAGCTGAAGTGCAAGGAACAATAAAATTAAAATCATATTTCGTTGCGGGTGGCGCAACCAAAATATAATTTTCTAATTCTGGTCTTCTCATTACAGTTTGAAGTGTAATCCAAGCACCAAATGAAAAGCCTGCAATCCAATATTCTGTTGCTTCCATGTTTTGATCATGAAGCCAGTTCATAACAGCTGTAGCATCTAAAAGTTCGCCAGCACCATTGTCAAACTTACCTTGCGATTTACCAACGCCGCGAAAATTAATACGCAAAGCTGAAAAGCCGTTATTTACGAATGCTTTGTAAAGATTGTAGGTAACTTTGTTGTTCATGGTTCCGCCATAAAGCGGATGTGGATGTAAAACTAAAACTACAGGTGCTTTAGGATTGGGATTTTGATGATAGCGACCCTCGATTCTTCCAGCTGGGCCATTGATGATTACTTCAGGCATTTTCGAATTAACAATTAACAGTTACCGGCTAATGATTTTTAACCAGCTCTTCTTCATTAATTTGACTGAAAAATCTTGCTCAAATTTGAGTAAAGCAAGATTTCAAAATCAAACGACTCTAAAAAATTTAAAGTCGAATAGATTAGTTAATTTCGTCCCATTGCATTGGTTTATTCTCACTGTTTAAAACTAGCTGAGGCGTGCCTGCATATTTTGCAGCCATGTATTTGCCGTGTCCGGCGTGAACTCCGTAATAGTAAGCTGGTTCGATTTCTTTGCCGTTAAATTTTTTCTTTTCAGCAGCTTTTACCCGGTTTTTCGGGTTATTCTTAGTACCCATGATTTTTTTAAAATTTAGTTGGAGATTTTTTTCAAGACCGCGCAAAATAAAAACTACTGCACCAAAATCAAGGTTTTTTCTTAAAAAACTTTTAGACACTGTTAGCCAATGATTAACCAAAAAGCATAGTAAATACAAAACAATCTAAACCAATGCCAAACTTCAACAGATTAAAAGACTGCGTCGTAACTAATAAAAATGTAATCGTCCGCGTTGACATCAATGTGCCATTAAATGATGGAAATATAGAAGATGACACGCGCATAAAAGCAGTAATTCCAACCTTAAAATATCTCGCTGAAAACAAAGCCAAAGTAATCGTAATTTCACATTTCGGTCGTCCAGAAGGAAAAGTTGAGCCTTCAATGTCAATTGAACAATTAGTTGGGCGCGTCCAAGAATTACTTGGTTCAATTAAAGTAAATTTTGTTAATGATTGCATCGGCGACAAAGTAAAAAAAGCAGTTGAAGCCACAAATTATGGCGAAGTAATTATGCTTGAAAACCTGCGTTTCCATAAGCAAGAAACCAAAAATGATGCCGAATTTTCGCGTCAACTTGCTTCTTTAGGAAACCTTTACGTCAATGACGCATTTTCTTGTTCACACCGCGCCCACGCTTCAATTACTGGCATTCCGGCGATTTTAAAATCTTGCGCCGGATTTTTGATGGAAGCTGAACTTGATGGTTTAACCAATCATTTGGAAAATGCCAAAAAACCTATGATGGCAGTGGTTGGAGGCGCGAAAGTTTCAACCAAACTTGATTTACTAAATTCACTTTCAAACAAAGCCCAAACCATTGTGGTTGGCGGCGGCATGGCTAATACCTTCCTTTATGCTTTGGGAAAAAATATCGGAAAATCTTTGTGCGAAAAAGATTTAAAAGATACCGCGCTGCAAATTATAGAAAGCTCTAAAAAAAATGGCTGTAAAATATTTCTGCCAATTGACGTTGTAGTTACAAAAAAACTTGAGCAAAACGGCAAATGTCAAATTATTTCTGCTGATGATGTAAAAGACGACGACATCATAGTCGATATAGGTCCCATCTCAATTGCCCAACTTACGCAAGAATTACAAAATCATAAAACTTTAGTCTGGAACGGTCCACTTGGCGCTTTTGAATTTAAACCTTTCAACATCGGAACCGAAAGCTTTGCTCGCATTGCTGCAGCTTTAACTCACGATAAAAAATTGGTTTCAGTTTCGGGTGGTGGCGATTCGGTTTCAGCTTTAAATTCTACTGGCTTGACTGAAGAATTTACTTATATTTCAACCGCTGGTGGCGCATTTTTAGAATGGCTGGAAGGAAAAGATTTACCGGGTGTTGGAGCGCTTGCTGTTTAAAAAATTATCGGGTTTACGTCAAATCCATTCAACACCACAAATGGGTTATGAATTTTTACATCTTTTAAAAAACGATCGACCTGCATTTGACAAGAAGAGCCGCTGACCATAATCACATTGGTTTGATCTTGCGCCAGTTTAGCAATTATTTGCTGCCAGTTACTTTCAAAAATTATTTTCGAGTCAGAAAAATTTTCTACCTCAGTTCCAAAGCTACCACTCATGCCGCAACAGCCAGCTTTGATTATATTTAAATCAATGGCAAATTTTTTGAAAATAGCGCTCCAAGTTTCGGTGATTCTCGCAATATTGGCTTGCTCGGAGCAATGTAAAATCAAGTGATATTTTTTTTCTGCACTAACATTTTTTTTGAAATCAAATTTACCTAAAAATTCTGGTAAATATAACACATCAATTTTTTGATCATTAAAACGGCAATATTCATCGCGATAAGAAAGCGCGATACTTGGATCAATGCTTATCAGCTGACCTTGCAAACTATTTAGATAATCCAAATTCTTGGCAACAACTTTGCGAAAACGGTTTAAAAAACCTTTAGCATGAAGCGCTTTGCCATTTTCAAAAACTTTGGTTAATTCAACATTAAAACCTAATTTATTCAGCAATTCGTAAGCATTTTGCAATTCATTGCTGCAGAAATAATTAACGTAAGCTTCGCGTAATAAATAAATTTTATCTTTTGATTCAGATTTAGAGCCATCAATTCGCACAGCTTTTCCAATTGCCAAAACATCAGTCACGTCAAAAATTTTACGCGCCAAAAATTTAGCAATTTTATTTTGAGTTAAAAAGTTAGAGACTTGCGGAAATTTTCCAAAAACCAGCAATAAAAATTCAATATTTCCAATTAAATAATCCTGCGCTTTACGAAAATTTTTGGTAAAATAAAGTGATAAAAAATAAGCCTTGGCATCAGGAATACTAACTTTAATCGGGCATTGCGTGTTGCAAGCTTTGCAGCCTAAACATTTCTTAAAAGATTCAAGAATTTCACCTTCGAGATTTTTCTTAAAAATATTTAAAAATTTCTGCGGCAAATTTTTTAAAGAATCAACAACGTCAATTTTTATTGAAGGCAATTTCTGATTGCGGCGCACCCATTCTTTAAACAGCATCGCCCTACCCTTTGGTGAAAAGCGGCGATCTTTTGTTGCCTTATATGAAGGACACATCGCAGTTGTGGCATCTAAATTAAAACATAAAGCATTGCCGTTGCAGCTGAGAATATTTTCAAATTCATCATGAATTTCTGGCGCTATATTTTCATCAAACTGACCTCGGGTTGGAACTTGGTCAATTGTAGGCAATTGCTGATTTACAGACGCAATTTTGCCGCAATTTAATTGATCAAATGGATCAAAATATTTTTTGATTTCTTTAAAAATTTTCCCAACTTCAGCGCCTAAAAATTTTTCATTATATTCGCTTCTAAAACCTTTGCCATGCTCGCCCCAAATTATGCCGCGATGTTGTAAAAGTAGTTCGCAAACTTCGTCAGAAATTTTTCTAATTAAATTGCGATCTTGCTCTTGGCGCATATTTAGAGCTGGTCGCACATGTAAACATCCAGCATCGACGTGACCGAACATTCCATAAATCACGCCATATTTTTTTAGAATACTGCGAAAACCGGCAATGTAATTTGCCAATTCTTGTGGCGGTACAATTGTATCTTCAACAAATGGAATTGGTCTTCTTTTACCCTTCATCGCGCCAAGTAAGCCAACGCCTTGTTTGCGCAAGTTCCAAATATTGGCGATTTCGGTTTTATTTTCGATTAGAAAAAAATTTTCAAAAAGATAATTTCCCTGCTCAAGCTTTTGCTTTAAAGAGTTGGCGTGATTTTCAAATTCTTGTAAATCATCGTAAGAAAATTCTAAAATATTAATTGAAGTATCATTTCCATCACCAATTAAATGTGCAACATCTTGCCAAATAATGTCGTTGCGCGCCAAACGAATTACATTTTCATCGATAGTTTCAATCGCTCCCGGATTTAGAGCAATAACGTTTTGCGCATCATTTAGTGCGGCATCAAAATTTTTATAACGTAACAAAACTACACGTTTTTTGAGCGGTAGTTTTTTGAGCTTTACCGTAATTTTACTAACTAAAGCTAAAGTGCCTTCCGAACCGCTGATTAAATAATTTAAATCAACATCACCGTTAGAGTAAGACTTCTCGATATTATAGGCTGTAGCCGTGCGCGCCAAGTGTTTTGAAGAATAAATATTTTGTGCTTTGGCTAAAATTGCGCCTAAATTTTTATCGTTATTTTTCTTACTCGAAATTACATCGTCATTACCAAGTAAGTGCAATGTCAAATCTTCGATATTATCCGATGTTCTGCCATGAACACACGAACCTTTGCCGCAAGCATCGGTATTAACCATGCCACCAATTGTAGCGCGGTTGCTGGGTGAAATATTGGGAGGAAAATAAAGATTAAATTTTTCGAGTTCTTTGTTTAACACGTCTAAAATTAAACCCGGTTCAACTTCGGCACGCAGGTTTTTTTCATCAATTGCGATGATTTTATTCATGTAGCGCGAATAATCGACAATTAGTCCATAATTGATTGATTGACCGTTGGTGCTAGTTCCACCGCCTCGAGCTGTGATTTTTATTTGACGATATTTTTCAAGGCGCAGAAATTTAAAAATCAGCACCACATCATTTTGATTTTTGGGAAAAATCACGCCGTCAGGCTTTAATTCGTAAATGCTATTATCAGTTGCATAAGTAATGGCAACCGACTCATCGATTGCAATATCACCACTAAAACCACTATTTTTAAGGTCAAAAAGAAAATTATTTACGCGCATAAAAACTTGATCAAATCACCAACATTATAGAAAAAATTTGGCGCTTCTTTGATAACAACTTCTCTTGCAGCATGTTCTCCAAAACCACAGAAAGTCACGTCAGGATTGGCTTTAGAAACTTCTAAATCTGTGTAACCGTCTCCTATCATGAAAATTTTATCGTAGGATTTTTTGGTTAGAATTTGCGCAACAATTTTTGGCTTTCCACCATTTTGTGACATAATATTTGATTCATCAAAACCAACTATTTTCAAGCCTTCATAAATAAAATTATTGGCAAAACAATTTTCTTTGGCGATGCCTAATTTTTCTGCGACCGGATTGATAATTTCTAAAAAACCACCGGAAATAATGTAAATATCAAATTCAGATTTTAACTGACTTATGCCAGAAATAAAACCGTCGGTAATGTAATTACAAATTTCATTTTTCAGATCATCAATGTCAGATTTTTTAAGTTTAATTTGAGCAAAGCGTAAACGCAGCGAATCAGAAAAGGTAAGCTTTCCCGACATTGCCATATTGGTAATTTTTTCGACTTCTTGCTGATTTTCTTTCGCAGTTTTACCAATCAAAAAATCAAGAGTTTCAATTGAAACTAAAGTTGAATCAAAATCAAAAATAGCGCATTTAGTTGGCGCGTGCGGCTTCATAAGCATATTCAAACCAGTTACATAAATTTTTTATATCTTCAGATTCAACCGTTAAACCACACCAAACCCTAAATGATGGCGGCGCCAAATTGTAGCCTTTAATGTCGAAAGCAACTTTTTCTGCTTGTAAAATTGCAGCAACTTTATCGATGAACATTCTTTGTTGATCTTGCGGCAACTCTTTAAACCAGCTTTGCGAAATGGTAAAACAAACTGAAGTGCGCGATTGATATTTTTCATCGGCGCATAAATTTTCAAAATTTTTAGAAGTTTTTAAAAAGTGAGAAATTGCTGAAAAATTATTGTTTACTCTTTCGTACATTGATTTGATGCCACCATTTTGTTCAATCCAGTTTAAGACATCTTGAGCGTCAAGAATACAAGACATTGATGGAGTGTTGATAACAGAACCTTCAAAAACATTAGCTTGAAATGCGCCTTTCTTTTTGAGTTGGTAAATTTTTGGCAGCGGCCAGTTTGGCGTATATTTTTCAATACGTTCAACTGCACGCGGACTGAGAATTAAAACGCCGTGCTGCGCTTCGCCGCCTAAAGATTTTTGCCAAGAATAAGTTGTGATATCGAGTTTGCTAAAATCAATTGGCATCGAAAAAGCGGCAGAAGTTGCGTCGCAAAAGGTCAGACCTTTTCTGTTGTCAGGAATGAAATCTAAATCATTGATGCAAACGCCAGAAGTTGTGCCATTCAATGTAAATACAACGTCATTATCGAAATTAACTGCGGCAAGATCAGGAATTTTACCAAAATCAGCACTGAATTTGCGTACATTTGGTAAACGCAATTGTTCGGTAATTGCTTTATACCATTCAGCCCCGAAAGCTTCGAAATAAATTACATCAATTGGACGTTCGCCCAACATATTCCACATTGCGCATTCAAAAGCGCCAGTATCGGAGGCAGCAATGATAGCAATTTTATAATCTTTGGGAACATGAAGAAATTTTAAGCTTAAAGCGTTAACCTCGTTAATCAGATTGAGCGCCTCTTTTGAACGATGTGATCTACCTAAAAGATCGGTTTTATTTAAAAATTCAGCATTCCATCCCGGACGTTTGGCGCAAGGGCCACTACTGAATTTATTTGATTTTGGTTTTGCGATTGGCTTAGTCATGTTTTACAAAATTCTAACTGAAATTGTTCCTGAAATTTCTTTTAATGCTTTTTCCAAATTGCTAGGAATTGCTTTTGATTCAACGTCCAAAACCACATAACCAATATTGTTGTCGGTTGAGAGAATTTGTGACTGAATATTTAAATCATATTTACTGATTTCCAAATTGATCGCTTGCAGCATGCCTGGTGTGTTGACGTGAACATGGGTAATTCTGCTGCATGATTCTTTTGTTTTTTGTAGCGATAAGTTTGGATAATTAACCGACATCGCAGTTGAACCAATTAAATGGTTTTGCACCAATTTATTAGACACTTCAATAGCAATATTTTCCTGCGCTTCTTGCGTGCTGCCACCGATATGTGGAGTTAATAAAACATTATCGAATTTTCTTAGAGGCGAAATAAATTCTTCATTATTGCTGGCTGGCTCGCTTGGAAAAACGTCGATTGCGGCACCGGCAATATGTTTCGATTCCAAGGATTGCGCCAAAGCATCAATATCAATCACATTGCCTCTCGAAGCATTAATTACGAAGACACCCTTCTTCATTTTTGCCAGAGTATTTTTGTTAATTATATTATTGGTGCTATGATCTTGCGGCACATGCAATGTAATTACATCGGAATTTTTCAACAATTCATCCAAACTATTAACTTGGCGGTTTGAACCAAATGGTAATTTATTTTCGACATCGTGATAAATCACATTCATACCAATCGCATCAGCAATTACGCCAACTTGCGCGCCAATATTGCCATAACCAATAATTCCTAAAGTTTTATTTTTAATTTCGTTGCAGCCTTGCGCATTCTTGCTCCACATCCCTTTATGCATTTCAACATTTACAATATGCAATCTGCGGTAAAGCGAAATAATTTCTCCAATTACTAATTCAGCAACTGATCTAGTGTTGGAAAAAGGCGCATTAAAAACCGGAATGCCCAATATTTTGGCTGCTTCAAGATCAACTTGATCGGTGCCAATGCAAAAACAACCAACACAAGAAAGATTGGTAAATTTTTGCAACACTTCTTTGGTTAATTTACTGCGCGATCTGATTCCCAAAATATTAGCAGAAAACACTTCTTGTGGCGCATCTTCAATGCTGGTTTTAAGAATTTGTACATTGTCAATGCCGAATCTTTTAAAGACGGCAAGAGCTGCCTCGCTGATATTTTCGAGAAGAACTACTTTTGTCATGATTTTTAAGCTGATTAGATTTTGAAAAGAGTGCGGCAAATTAAAGTGGACGAGCTAAATTGCTACTGTTGGAAATTGTAATTATTATCTGATCTCAACAAAAGCTTTCTTGCGAATATCCATCAAATTTCCTTTGGCTAGGGTTTGTAATTTCCTGCTAAAAATAGCATTGCGCGCGGCATTTAAATCTTGCTCGGCGATTTTGGTTTCGGTTTTGGTATCGAGCAATTTAAAAATATGAAAACCGTCAGAAAGCGCAACCGGATCTGAATATCCGCCTTTGTTTAATTTAGAAATCGCATTATAGATTTTTGACTCAATATCAGATTGCGAAACCCAACCGATTTCACCATTATTTTCTGCAGTAATTCCGTTGGAAAATTGCTGCACCAAATTTTTGAAATCCGCTCCCTGTCTAAGTTCAATTACTAATTTTGCTGCAAATTGTTCTGCGGTTTGCGCTGATTTTCTGGTTGGAGAAATCAAGATTTCGGCGACGTAAAACTTTTTAATATCAGTATTAAATTTATGCTGTTCAAAAAATTCTTTCACTTCAACTTCGGTAACTTTCACTCGCGATCGCAAAGTTTCAGAAATAATTTTTGACCATAAAATTTCAGCTTCAACCTGCTTCAAATAATGATCGAATGAAAAACCATTATTGATAAAGAAAACTTTAAACTGAGTTGGGTTTTTCTTTTGTTGTAAAGCCACCATTTCCAAAGCATCACCAACTTCTTCAGGGCTTGTTTCAATTTTTAAATTTGCCGCTTCTTGCCTGATTAATTCTTCATCAACCATTTTTTCAAGAATTTGGTTGAGCAATAATTTTTGGTCGTCAATTGATTGAATCGAGATTTTAGAAGAAGTTACAACATAGCGATAGCGATCAATTAATTCGGAATTTGTAATCGCTTTATTATTGATTTTAGCAGTAATGAAATCGCCACTATTAGCAGGAATATTTGGTTTTAATTGGGCTGCGAATGAAGAAAGATTTGTCCAAAAAAGAAGAATCAGAAAAATCAGTTTTTTCATTTTTTTGATACCGCTTTATAAACGTCAACGCCGCGAACCAGATCAATTGCACGCGCCAGTTGGTAGTCCTGACTATAAAGATCAATATTATCATCACCAACTTTCTCTTTTTTAGAGTCGATTATAGCTTCCTGAATTTGAACTTCGATATGACCTTTCAAATCAGCTTCAGCGTCACGATCAACTTTTAATTGTTTTTCAATTTTAGCGTTAGTCACTTCAATATCGGGCTGAATGCCTGAAGCCTGAATTGATTTGCCGCTTGGAGTGTAGTAAAGTGAAGTTGTTAAACGCAAAGCGCCGTGATTTTTTTCTAACGGAATTACGGTTTGAACCGAACCTTTGCCAAAAGATTTAACACCCATAACAATGGCGCGATGATGATCTTGTAAGGCTCCAGCAACAATTTCAGAAGCTGAAGCTGAACCATCATTAATCAAAACAACAATTGGTAAATGTGCGATTAAAGTTTCGTCATCTTCATCCTTATATTCTTTTGATTCAGAATTACGGCCTTTAATTGAAACGATCACCTGATCTTTATCTAAAAATGTATCACTAACTTTAATTGCCTGATCCAGCAATCCGCCTGGATTATTACGCAAATCAAGAACTAAGCCTTTAAGATTTTTTTCGCCAATTTGGCTTTTTATTTTTTTCAATTCTGCGGTCAAACCAGAATAAGCCTGCTCAGAAAAGGTATTTATTTTAATGTAAGCAACATCTTTGAACTTGGCTGATTTCACAGCTTTAACCTTGATAAACTGACGAGTAATAATTTTTTCAAGCGGAGCTTTTTCGCCTTTACGCAAAATCGTAACTTTAACTTTGGTTCCCGGTTTGCCGCGTAATTTTTTAACAACCTCTTCAATGGTTAAGCCAATTATCGATTTATCATCAACTTTTGTGATGTAATCTCCTGACTGAATTCCAGCCTTAAATGCTGGAGTGTCATCAATTGCTGACACAACTTTTACAACCGAAAATTCCAAAGTGATTTCAATACCAACGCCACCAAATTCGCCTTTGGTTTGTACCTGCATTTCTTTTAATGCATCTTCATTTAAATAAGACGAATGAGGGTCAAGAGATGATAAAAGCCCAGATGCCGAAGCTTCAGCTAGTTGACGGTCAGTTTTTTCTTCGACATAATCTTTTTTTACTCGCAAAATCACATCTTCTAAAAATTCTTTTTGATCTTCTTGAGCTGAAGAAATTTTATCTCCTAATTCAATCTTTTTTATTTGAATTTGCGATAATGAAACCGCTGAAAAAAAACCGATAAAAGTAGAGATAACAACAATCGCAGATATTTTAAGATTTTTCATGAAAAGAAAATGTGATGAAAATTTAGATGTTTTTAGAAACGCACTTATCTAGAGCCTGTCCAAGATTTTTTTTATTTTCAGATTTAGACAGGCTCTTGTAAAAATAACCGCAAAACTAAACTAAATTTACTGAATGCCGTATTCTTCTTTTAGTTCCTCAGTAATTGATGCCGGAGGTTCATCACCATAAGCTGAAAAGAGGATTTTACCATAATTTTCCAAGTGGATGATATCATCATTTAAAGCTTTTAAGAAAAGTTGAACTTTAAGACGCTCAACTAAAACGTAATACCAAGCATTGCGGCCGGCATCAATACCTTTAACGAGGTAAATTTGTTCTGCTTGCATTTTTTTCTGAGGATCAATTGGTTTTTTAGGGGCTATCGGATTAACTCCGCTAGCAGTAGAAGACTTATTTTGGGTTTGTAAATTTTCCGAAGTGAATGATTTTTTTCCGACAGAGTCAGCAAAACCACCACCTTGAGAACCCTTACTGGCAAATCTTGAGGCAAAACTATTATCGGCCATAATATAATATTTTATGAATTTTGTTTTTGAGGATTTTTAGAATTTTTAATCCACCATTCATTGATAGATTTTTTTGGTCCACATGGTCCATCATCATTAGAAACACATGGGCTTTTGACATCTATTACTTTGCTTGAGCAAGAAGCGGCAAAGAGAAAAGCTGTTAGAATAAAAATTACCTTTTTCATGTTCGATGATTTTTTAAAAAAGAATTTAGTTAAAGAAAAAACTAAGTGCTTGCTTGAATTTTTCAATAAGTAAAAATTCAAATTATTATTTTAACTTAATTTCTCCTATAAATTTTGTCACAAAATCTTTTCAACAAAACCTTAATTATTGGTCTTGGATTAATTGGCGGATCATTCGCCAAAGCAATTCGCAAAGCTCAAATCAGCAAAGAAATTTTTGCTTTTGATATTGATATTGAATCAATTGATCTCGCTAAAAACGATGGCGTAATCGATGGCGGCGTTGACGAGCTTCAATATATTGAAGATTTATCAAGTTTCGATTTAATCGTGATCGCCACTCCACTTTCAGCTTACGAAGAAATTTTTGACGAAATTGCCAATCGCGTTTTTCCAAAAACTATTGTTATCGACCTTGGTTCATTAAAAAGTTTTATCAACAAAATTTTACCAAAAAATTTAGAAAATAATTTTATCGGCTGCCATCCAATTGCCGGATCGGAAAAAATTAATTTTGAAAATTCGGAAGTTGATCTTTTTTTAGGTAAAAAATTTGTGATTTGTAAAAATCCTGAAAACTCAAATGAGATCATAAAAAAAGTTGAAAACCTCGCCAAATCAATAGGCTGCGATGTTGATTTTATTGATGCAGATAAGCATGATGAAATTTACGCATTAGTTTCACATTTACCGCAATTTTTATCTTTTTTAACAAAAGAATTTTCGCCAAAAAATATTGAGGGCGATTTTTTAAACAAAGCCTTCCGTCTTGATAATTCTGACCCCGATATCTGGGCTGATATTTTTGAATTAAACGAGGAAAATCTCGAAGAATTTTATTTAGAGTTTTTTGATAATTTAGAAGAAGAAATTTCGATAGTTAAACATAGTCAATTTGCCTTGCCAAATCAAGCAAGCCAATCATTTACAGATTATGAAATACAATATTTTGAAGAAAATTTTGCGCCAATATTTTTCCGCGCTTTGATTGTTTTAAGCTATTTAAAAATTCCAGCGATTAAAAACTTCAAAATCCATGCTGGCTCTGGTTTTAAAGACTTTACATCAATTATAGAAATCTTGAATTTTGCGCCAGAAAAACTGCAAAATCTAATTTCAAAAAATCAGAAAAAAATTCTAAATCTTTTTAGTTCAATCTCATGAGTAACCAAGAACAATTAAACGAAATCCGTCCTTACCGCGCTATTCATCGCCGCAAATCACGCCAAATTTTTGTCGGCAATGTTGCAATCGGCGGCGATGCACCAATTTCAGTGCAATCAATGACAAATACTCCAACAGTTGATGTGCAAGCAACTATTCGCCAAGTCAATGAATGCGCCGAACTTGGCGCTGAATTAATGCGAATTTCAGTTCCTGATAAAGAATCTGCTGATGCGTTAAAAAAAATTATTCCACACTGTTCAGTTCCAATTATTGCCGACATTCATTTTCACTATCGTCGCGCTATTGAAGCGGCGCAAGCTGGTGCAAAATGTTTGAGAATTAATCCCGGCAATATTGGATCTGATGAAAAAGTGCGCGAAGTTGTTAAAGCTGCGAAAGATTATGGCTGCGCAATTCGCATCGGCGTAAATGCTGGATCTTTGGAAGCAGATTTACTTAATAAATACAAAACTCCAACTCCGGAAGCTCTTGTTGAATCAGCTCAACGCCATATTCGTATTTTGGAAAATAATGATTTTTTCAATCTTAAGATCAGCGTTAAAGCTTCCGATGTTTTTCTTGCGGTTGCTGGCTATCGCGCATTGGCGCAAGTTTGTGACTATCCACTTCACATTGGAATTACCGAAGCTGGAAGTTTAGCCGCCGGAACTGTCAAATCGGCAATCGGTCTTGGAACTTTACTTTGGGAAGGCATCGGCGACACTATGCGCGTTTCGCTTTCAGCCGATCCAAAAGAAGAAGTAAAAGTTGCTTATCAAATTCTAAAAACTTTGGGATTGCGTCATCACGGCGTAAATTTAATTTCTTGCCCTTCTTGCGCCAGACAAGCTTTTGACGTAGTAAAAACTGTTGAAGAAGTTGAAAGAAGAGTCGCTCATATCAAAAAACCATTAACCATTTCAATTTTAGGCTGCGTTGTAAATGGACTTGGTGAAGCGGCGCACACTCAAATTGGAATCACTGGTGGCGGTGGCGGAAGGCACAATGTTTACATGAATGGTAAACCAGATCACAAAGTTACATCTGAAGAATTGGTTAATCACATTGTTACTTTAATTGAAGAAGAAGCCAAAAAAAATGGCGCTTAAGTTTGATAAAAAAATAATCGAAAAAAACTTTTCGCGCGGCGCTAAGAATTATGATGAAGCAGCTTTGATTCAACGAGAAGTTGCTAAAAAATTGTGCGATTTGGCTGCGCCTTTTATTAAAAACGAGGCGCGGATTTTAGATTTAGGCGCTGGAACTGGTTTTGTGACAAAGAATATTTTTGATTTGGTTGGCGAAAAAAAAATTCAACTTTTTGAAAGTGATATTTCTTTTGAGATGCTCAAACAAAACTCAGAAAGCTCTTTCAAAATCCAATCCGATTTCGAAAATCTACCTTTTAAAAATAACAGTTTTGATCTTTTAATTTCCTCATTTTCTTTACAATGGCTGGAAAATTTAGAACAAACTTTTTCTCATTTTTTTTCCCTGCTTAAACCATCAGGAACTCTTGCCTTTTGCGTTCCAACGCAAGAAAGTTTAAATGAATTAAAATCAGCAAATATTTTTAACTTTACTAAATTGCCAAAAGCAGAAGATTTGATTTTAGCTTTGCAAAAAAATGGTTTTAGCGAAAAAAAATTCCAAACTGAAATTTTAGAACAAGAATTTGAAAGCGGCTTGCAAGCTTTGCAATCGTTGAAAAAAATCGGGGCAAATTATTCAAATAAGAAAAATAAAACCCTGAACAAAACCCAATTGATACAATTCAATAATTTTTGTTTGAAAAATTTCGAAACAGCAAATAAAAAAGTCCGACTTTCTTGGTTCGTTTCTTACTTTATCTTCGTTAAATAGTCTTAAACAATGATCGGCAATATTCTAAAAAAATTGGTCGGAAAATCCGATAAAAAACCAAAAGAAAAGCCTAAAAGCGAAAAGCTTGCTGAAAATCTGCGCAAGAAATCAGAAGAATTAACCCGATTTTTAGGTGATAAAATGGAATTAGTTCAGGAAGAATATTTTTCCATTCGCGAAAAAACCAAGAATCTGCGTCAAACCAATTATGATTTGGGCATGAAACATCTAGAAAATGGTCATATTGATGAAGCAATTATCCGTTTTAAAATTATTTGTAAATTCTGGCCTGACGTTGTTGATGCGCAATATCAACTAGCTTATTGCCTAGTTTTGAAAGAAAAATTTAAAGAAGCCAAAAAAGTTTTAGATCAATTGCTCAGTAAAAATCCAGATTACAATCAGAAAGCTCACGATTTACTTGGTCAAATTAATAGCTTGGAAGAATTGACAAATGTCTAAAAAAATCTTTATCTTAATAATTTTCACTCTTGCGTTACAGCCTTTTACTGCTTGGTCCAAAGCTCCAAATAAGAAACAAAAAGATGCTATTACAACTCGCTATCAAACAATTGATGAAGAAGCGGAATATGCTGAATTTGAATTACAAACCAATGAAGAGATTTATGATCCATTGGAAAAAATGAACCGCAAAATTTTCATTTTTAATGATTATTTTGATCGCTACTTTTTTGAACATGTCGCCAAATTTTACCGCAAAGGTGTGCCACAAGGCGCTCGTATGTCAATTCGTAATTTTTTGCTTAATTTGTCGCTACCGATTTCAGCGATTAATTCATTATTGCAAGGCAATGTTGACAACACTCTTGCGACATTTTCCAATTTACTGATTAATACTACAGTCGGCTTTGGCGGATTATTTGACGTGGCTGGAGATAAAGGTATAAAATATCGTGTCGAAGATTTTGGTCAAACTTTGGGACATTATCGCACTGGTTTTGGCGCCTATTTAGTATTACCATTTCTTGGTCCAAGTTCGGTAAGAGATTTAGGTGGATTAATTGTCGATAAATCAGCAAATCCTTTTGAATTAAATTTTTTAGAAGTTGGTGGCAGAGAAGATTTTATAAGCAAAAATGTTCGTTTAGAATTAGCTGGAGTATCTGCAGTTGATAAAAGAGAAAGTTTGATTGATGTTATCGATAGTATCAAAGTCGATTCTTTTGATCCTTATGCAACTTATAGAAGTGCTTACCTACAAAAACGCCAAACCGATATTAAATTTTAGAAAAAACTTATGAAAAAATTTCTTATAACCTGCTTGGTTTTTTTTACTTCTACAGCAGCTATAGCTGCAGAAAATGCTAAAACTGCCGAGGTTCGAATTTATGTTGAAGAAATCGGAAATAAAATAGTCAAAATTGCCGGCGAAAAAGGCAGTGAAAGTAAAAAAAGAGATAAAATTATCAGCGTTATTGATGGCGCAATTGATGCAGATTGGTTAGCTCGTTTTGTTTTAAGCAGAAATTATAAAACCAGCACCGAAGCCCAAAAACAGAGCTTTACCAAGCTTTACCGCGATTTCATGATTAATACTTACGGACCAAAATTCAAAAATTATAACGGCAAAAAATTCACCGTAAATGAAGTGACTGAGCAAAATAGTTTTTATATTGCCAAAGCTGAGTTTTTACCCCGCGATAGTAATGTACCAGTTTCAGTTAATTTTCGGGTCAAAGAGCGTAACGGCAAATTAATGATTTTGGATTTTATTGCTGAAGGCGTGAGTTTAATTGAAACTCAAAGATCGGAATTTAATTCTGCGATTGCACAAAAAGGAATGGATCAATTTTTGGAAGACTTAAAAGAAAGAGTAAAACAGTTGAAGGAGTCAAATAGTAAAACTTAGCGTATAGCAGAATTTTGGGTAATTAGGTAATTATCCCTTAAGAAACAATCGATGTCACCTTTGAGCCTGTGTGACATCTAGCTTTTTTGTGAATCACTTTTTTCTGCCACTTTTCTTCTCATCAAATTTTTCCGTAGCGCATCAGAAAGATCTTTTTTCTTCTGTTTTTTCTCACGCAGCTTTTGCTCTTTTGGCACTAATTTATTACTCATAAAGTTTCGCTAATTTCAAACTGTTTTAAATATAGATTTGAGTAAGCTTGACCTTTATCCAACAACTCTTTGTGCGTACCTTCTTCAACAACTCTGCCATTTGAAATTACCACAATTTTATCAGCGTGAATTACTGTTGAAAGCCTGTGCGCGATAACCAATGAAGTTCTGCCTTTCATCAATTTCGTCAAAGCATCTTTGATTAATTTTTCTGAAATTGGATCTAACGCAGAAGTTGCTTCATCTAAAAGCAGAATCGGCGCATTATATAAAATGGCGCGCGCAATCGCAATTCTTTGGCGCTGTCCTCCGGAAAGACGAATACCATTTTGTCCAACTTTGGCATGATATTTTTCCGGCAATTCTTGGATAAATTCATCAGCTTCCGCCATTTTTGCGGCGTTGATAATTTGTTCTTCAGTTGCATCAACTTTACCGTAACGGATATTTTCAATGATTGTATCATCAAACAACATCACTTCTTGATTCACCACCGACATAGAATTGCGCAGCGATTTTAAAGTGATGTCGCGAATATCGTGAGAATCAAGTTTAATCGCGCCTGAACTTGGATCATAAAAACGTAAAATCATGCTCATAATTGTAGATTTTCCGCCGCCCGAATGTCCAACCAAAGCAACAGTTTTTCCCGCCGGAATTTTGAAACTAACGTTGTTCAAAGCTGATTTCTCATCAACATAACTAAAGCATACATTTTCAAATTCGATATCGCCTTTAACTGTGTCGAAAGAAACCGCATTTGGTTTATCGATAATTGTTGGCTTTTCATCAAATAATTCATATAAACGGCTCGCCGCAGCTAGACCCATCTGAACTCCTGAGTTCATGTTCGAAACAGATTTAAGTGGTTTATAGGCCATCATCATCGCCGCAAAAAATGAGAAAAATGCACCCGGAGTTGTTTCGCCAGTAATGACTTGATGTCCACCATACCAGATAACAGCCGCAACACCAATACCCGCCAAACTTTCAACAAATGGAGATGCAATTAAAGAAATGCGCGAAATCTTTTTACCCATTTTAAAAATGCTTTCAATGATCAAAGACATTCTACCAATTTCAAAATCTTCACAGTGATAGGCTTTTACCAGTTTAGAATATTGTAAAGTGTCACTCATTTGTGACGAAAATTTAGAAGCAATTTCCTGATTTTTAAAAGATAATCTGCGCAATCTTCTACCCAATTTATAAATAGGATAACCCGCCAAAGGAAAGCCGATAAAAGCAACAAGCGAAAGTTCCAAACTTTGGTAAAACATCACAATAACTAACGCAATCAACGTGAATAGTTGTTTTACAAAACCGTTAATTGTGGTGTTAATAACGCCAACAACTGATCCAATTTCATTATGAATACTCGCCATCATGTCGCCGGAAGATTTGCTGTGAAGTTTGGAAATATCAGATTTTATAAAATGAGAATAAAGGCGGATGCGCATGTCAGAAGTGATGCGAAGCGATAAAATATTCATCGTTAAAAGTTGAAAATAAGTAGAAAAACCCTTCACCACCGTAACAATCAAAACCACCAAAGGAATTATCACCAAAGCCATGGTATTTTTATCAACAAAAACAGAATCCAGCGCTGGCTTGATTAGCCAAGCGTTAAGCGAAGTGGTTCCCGCAATTACCAACATCAAAGCCACGGAAATTAAAAAAGTTTTCCAGTTTGGTATAATATATTCTTTCGTGATGCGTTTGGCTAAATAAGTTGTGCTCGCGTAATTAATCGGATTTAATGGCTTCGACATGAAAATTTAAAAAATTAGGAATTAAGATTTAAGAAATTGGAATTTAGAATTATGTTTGTTTAATTAAAATTGGTAATTTGATTTAAAATAACTCCTAACTCCACTTATTTCTCGTGATTAATATATTCAACTCTTTCAAAGAAGTTTTTGTCGCGGCCGTTCAAAAAATCGTCTCTGAAAATAATCTTCAAATCGAAGAACAAGACTTAAAAAATTTCACCGTCGAGCCAGCAAAAGAAAAGTCGCACGGCGATTTGGCTTGTAATATCGCAATGATTTTGACCAAAAAATTCGCTGCCGTTGAAGCTTTAAATAATCCTAGAAAACTTGCTCAAAAAATTATCGAAACTATTCAAGATGAAAATATCGTAAAGCTTGAAATTGCAGGTCCGAGTTTCATCAATATTTTTCTAAAACCGCAAATTTTTTATAAATTATTGCGCCAAATTGTTGAAGAAAAATATACTTTCCCCAATCTCGGAAATGGCGAAAAAATTAACCTTGAATATGCCTCACCAAACCCCACTGGTCCAATTCACGTTGGTCACACGCGCGGCGCAATTTATGGAGATGTTTTGGCAAGTTTACTTTCCAAAGTTGGTTACGATGTTTTGAAAGAATATTACATAAATGATGCCGGAAGCCAAATTAACACTTTGTTAAAATCAGCTAATTTACGCTATTTACAAGCTTGCGGACAGAAAATTGAAATCCCCGAAGGACTTTACCCCGGCGCTTATTTAATTGATGTTGGTGTAAAATTAAAAGAAAAATTCGGCACCAATTTAATTGAAAAAAATGAAGAAGAAATTCTACCACAAATTCGCGATTTTGTGGTTAATTTCATGATCGAAATGATTAAATCTGACTTACTTGCTCTAGGCATAAAACATGATAGCTATTTTTCAGAAAAAACCAATTTACACGACACCAATAAAATTGCCAAAACCGTAAAAATTCTGCGCGATAAAGGTTTGATTTTCGAAGGAAAACTTGAAGCTCCAAAAACCGAAAAAGGTGTCGGCGCGCTGCCAGAAGATTATGATGACAAAAACCAAACTTTGTTTCGCTCAACTTTATTTGGTGACGATCAAGATCGCGTTGTTCAAAAAGCCGATGGCAGTTTCACTTATTTGGCGGGCGACATGGCTTACGTTGCCAGCAAATTTGAACGCGGCGCCAAATATTTCATCATGCCTTTGGGCTACGACCACGCTGGTTATGTAAAAAGATTAACCGCAGTTGTTGACGCGTTAACCGATAAAAAATCACAGTTAAAAGTGATTTTATGTCAAATGGTAAAATTCGTAAAAAACGGCGAGCCTTTGAAAATGTCGAAGCGCGCCGGAAATTTTATCACCGCGCGCGAAGTAATCGATGAAGTTGGCGCTGACGCTTTGCGCTTTATTATGCTCACACGCAAAAACGATGCGCCTTTTGATTTTGATTTGGCAAAAGTAATTGAACAATCAAAAGACAATCCAATTTTTTATGTGCAATATGCGCATGCAAGATGCTGTTCGGTGTTGAGAAATTTAAAATCTGAAAACATCACAATTCCAGAAAAAATTGTAGCCAATATTTTAGAAAACCTGCGTGATGAATCTGAAATTGATCTCATCAAAAAAATGGCGAATTTCCCTCGCATTATAGAAATGGCAGCAATTAGTTTTGAACCACATCGCATTGCTTTTTATCTGCAAGAACTCGCATCTGAATTTCACGCTTTGTGGAATAAAGGCTCAGACAATCCCGATTTGAAATTCATCATCAAAGATAATTTGCAAGTTACAACGGCTCGCATTTATTTAGTTATGGCGCTTAGAAATATAATCGCCGAAGGTCTCAAAATTTTTAACGTCAAGCCTCTTGAGGAAATGAGATAATGGAAGATTTTGGCTATCAAAAAGACGATTCACAAAATAAATTTTCGGGTCTGGCTAAAAAAAGTTTTTTAGTTGGCGCTACTTTATTTTCGATCGCCGGATTTATCTATGTCACGATCAACGCTTATTATTTTGTCTACCAAGATAAAAACAGCGACATTGAAGTAATCAAAGCTGAAGAAGGTCCGATCAAAGTTTTGGAAGAAGAAAAATCTAGTGAAAATGCGATGCAAATTGATAGCTCAATTTATGAAGATATTTTTGGCAATAAAGGCATGAAAAAAGAAAATATCCGCCAAGCAATTCCAAAAATCAAAACTGCTCCCGAGCCAGTATTACCGCCATCTAATCTTACACAGAAATCTTTAACCAAAGAATCAATTATCAATAAAGATCCAAAACCAGTTAAAGCTCAAGATCAAAAAATCATCATCTTTTCTGATGCTGCTAAAAAAGAAGCTCCCGCAAAAGATTTACTAACCAACAGCGATAGTGAACGCAACCAACCTAAAGTTGCACCAGTTTCAGAAAAAGAAAAGAAAAGAGCAGTCCGCGTTCAAGTCGCCGCAATGACTTCCAAAAATGCGGCAAATGAACATTGGGATAAATTAAATCATCTTTACCCAAATTTATTTTCGGGACTTCGCTCTTATAATGAAGAAGTGAATTTAGGGAAAAGAGGAATTTTCTACCGCTTGCAAATCGGCAATTTTTACAACCAGATTGAAGCAGAAGAATTTTGTGGAAAATATGTTGCACAAGCCCAAAAGAGTAAGGCGGATTGTATTGTTGTAGAATAATATAAATCTGTCAAATCATCATCCTGAACTCGTTTCAGGATCTATCGATTTTCAGATTTTGTGAAATTTTTTGATTTCTGTTACAATGCCAACATATTTTTCTGGCTCTTTATTTTTCTCTAAAATCCAGTCGTAAATTTCTAAATCATCTTCTTCCAAAAAATTTCCAAACAATTCTAGATCAGAAATTTCTCCCAACTTTTTTTTTGCAAATTCACCAATTAAAAAATCAGTTTCTTTACAGCCGCGATGTATTGAGCGGTAAAAAAGTTGTTTCACCAAATTTTCATTATTCATTTTTTAAACTTCTAAAAGAGATTGAATTTTTTTAATTAAATCTTGCGCCGCTTTTTCTTCGTAAGGTTTGGCAGCAGCAAATTCCCAGATTGGTTTGGGGAAAGCGATGTCAGTTTTAAAACGGCCGATTACGTGAATGTGAAGTTGTTTTACCATATTTCCTAAAGTAGCGATGTTTAATTTATCAATCGCGAAACCTTTTTGCAAAGCTTTGGAAACTTGGTTTATTTCGCGCAAAATCTCAGTTTGATCTGCAAAATCAAGATCGGTTAATTCAACAGCATCAACCTTTCTTGGCACCAAAATGAACCATAAATAATTAGAATCGTTTTTTAAAAGCAGGCGCGAAACTTTAAGTTCAGCAACAAGAAAACTGCCGGAATTTAATCGCGGATCAATAATGAACATAAATTAAATTAAGAGTTAAGAATTAGAAAATTAGAATTTAAACTAAATGTCACCCTAAGCCTGTGTGATGGGTGATATTTCATTTGTGATTTAATATATATTAGAACCGCAATCTTAATTCTTAAACCTCGAAATTGCTCAAACATCTTTCAATCCAAAATATCGTTTTAATCGATAAAGCTGAAATCAACTTTGCGTCGGGCCTTTGTATTTTAACGGGCGAAACTGGCTCGGGAAAGTCGATTCTGCTTGATGCGCTTGGTTTGGCGATTGGTTTTCGTTCCAATTTGCGATTGATTGGCAATGATGAAAAAAAGGCGCAAGTTGCGGCGGAATTTGATATTTCAAAAAACCAAAATTGCCAAAATATTTTAGCAGAAAATGATTTACTTGATGCTGAAAATCCAGACTTGCTGCGCATTCGCAGGTCAATTCAAGAAAATTCATCAAGCAAAGCTTTTGTAAATGATGTTGCAATTGGAGTAAGTCTTTTGGCAAAAATTGGTGAATCTTTGCTCGAAATTCACGGACAACATGATCAGCGCGGGCTTTTAAATCCAAGTGCGCATAGTGATATTTTGGATGAATTTGCGCAGAATCAAAGTCTCTTAAAAAATCTTAAAAAAAATTACGAAGAGTTAAAAGAAGTTGAAGAAAAAATTGCTGATTTTAAGTCGAAAAAAGAAGAGGCAAAAAGAGAAAAAGATTATTTAGAACATGTTGTAAAAGAGCTTGAAAATGCAGCCATTGAAGATGGTGAAGAAGAAAAATTAATAGCGCAAAAAAATCAGCTTTTAGGCAAAGAAAAAGTTTTGAATTTTTTATCAGATTTTAAATCGCATTTAACCGAAGCTAATTCGCAATTAATTTTGGCGCAGCGAATTTTTATTCGAAATCATAATGTGGTTGATAATTTTTTAGCCGATAAAAAAGATGATTTTGAAAATTTAAGCGAAAGATTTGATCGCCAAAATAATGAATTAGATGCAGCAATTTCAAGCGTGGACGCCACAATTAGAGAAATTGCAAATTCGGAAAATAATCTCGAAGAAATTGAAGAAAGATTATTTTTTATCAGAAGTTTGGCGCGTAAATACGATGTCAAAACTAGTGAACTTGAACAGGTTATTTTAGATTCAAAAGAAAAATTAAAACTTTTAGTTAATGAAGAAGAAATATCTGCCGATCTTGAATTGAAGCAAGTTGAACTGAGTTCTAAATATCAAAAAACTGCGCAGGAATTAAGCGAGAAAAGAAAAAAATCAGCGCTGATTTTATCTCAAAAAGTTGAGGAAGAATTACAATTTCTCAAAATGGGTGATGTGAAATTTGTGGTCGAAATATTGGATACAGCGCCTTCTTTCAAAGGTCACGATAAAATCCGATTCATTTCTTCAATTAATAAAAACGGTTTTGATGATATTTCCAAAATCGCTTCCGGCGGCGAACTTTCACGCTTTATGTTGGCGTTAAAAGTTGCATTGATGAATGTGAAATCAGTGCCAACGATGATCTTTGATGAAATTGATACCGGAATTGGCGGAAGCACGGCTGACGCGGTTGGAAAACGTTTGAAAATTTTATCGGAAAGATTGCAGATTTTGGTGGTGACGCATCAGCCACAAATTGCAGCGAAGGCTGATTTGCATTTCAAGATTAGTAAAGTTTCGAATTCACAAAAAATTAAAACGGTGATCGAAACTTTGAGTGAAAAAAATCGTCAGGCGGAAATTGCGCGAATGTTGTCGGGAGAAATTGTAAGTCAGGAAGCGATTGCAGCGGCTTATAAATTGATTAACAATTAATCGAACTAGGTACGCTTCGCTTTGCTTTACCACCTGAAATTCTTAACTAAGAAAATTTTAAACAACGAATGTTTGCTTTCTTGATTTTGAAAAATATTTTCCAAAGCAAATACCAAAGCAAATAATTTTCTTTAAAAATCTAAAAAAATCTCCTTTTAAAAATGTCTGAAGATAATGCTGCAGTCCGGCATTTTCGTAACTTTGCTATAATTTCTTTTGCTATCTTTTTTGTCCTAGCCCTTTGTTTTTATATTACCGGCACGCTTGTAATTGTAACGGTCAATGGCAAATGGGAAATCATCAAGGCTTATTCGGAACTTCCAATTAATAAGCAGTTCTCTTATCTCTTCAGCACGATGCTGGCTTACTGGAAATTTTATTTCATAAATTCTGATAAACTTACCACTGAAAGTTACAATTATTTCACCACAAAACTCTGGATTACCTCGCTTCTTCCTTACACGATTTTACTAACTTTAAGCTGGTTATTTCGTGCGCCAATTATGGACTGGCGGCCATTTAAAAAACCAGAATCAATTCATGGCGATGCTAAATGGGCAACGCTAAAAGATGTAAAAAAAATGGGTCTGCGCTCTAAAACTGGCGTGTTGCTGGGGATGTATAATAAAAAGATGATTATCGCGGGTGGCTATCAACATATTCTTTTATTCGCACCAACGGGTTCTGGTAAAGGTGTGGGCTTCGTAATTCCGAATCTTCTTTTTTGGCAAGATTCCGTAATCGTTCACGATATTAAATTAGAGAACTATGAATTAACTTCTGGCTGGCGCAAAAAAAACCTCAAACAAAAAGTTTTTTTGTGGAATCCTGCAGATCCTGACGGCGTTTCACACTGCTACAACCCGATGGATTGGATCAGTAAAAAACCTGGTCAAATGGTTGATGACGTGCAGAAAATTTGTAATTTCCTTTTGCCAGAGCAAGAATTTTGGCAAAACGAGGCGCGCGCACTTTTGACCGGAATTATGCTTTACTTAGTTGTCGCTGAAGACAAGCCGGCAACGCTTGGAGAAGTTGTGCGCACACTTAGAAATGATGATGTAGTCTATAATTTGGCGGTGGTTTTAGATACAATGGGTAAAAAAATTCACCCAGTTTCTTACATGAATATCGCCTCATATTTACAAAAACCGGATAAAGAGCGTGGCTCGGTTACATCAACAGCCAACTCGTCTCTCGAGCTTTGGGCCAACCCTTTGATCGACACCACAACTGCGACTAGTGACTTCAATTTACATGAATTTAAAATTATTCCGCACACGGCTTATATTGGTTTAACGCCAGATAATATTAGCCGTTTAAAACCTTTGATGAATATGTTTTATCAGCAAGCCGCAGCTTTCTTCACTGCTAAAATGCCGCAACCTCATGAAAAATTCGGCGTTTTAATGATGATGGACGAGTTTCCGACTTTAGGAAAAATGGAACAATTTTTGGCGGGTATCGCCTATTTTCGCGGTTACCGCGTGAGATTATTTTTAATCATTCAAGATACTGAGCAGCTGAAAGGAATTTATGAAGAAAGCGGCATGAACTCGTTTTTATCAAACTCGACTTATCGTATTACATTTGCCGCCAACAACATGGAAACGGCAAATTTAATTTCACAGCTTTTAGGTAATAAAACTGCGACCCAAATTTCTTATAACAAACCAAAATATCTCGATTTAAACCCAGGCGCCCGTTCGCTTCACGTTTCTGAAACACAAAGGGCATTGCTTTTACCACAAGAGGTTATTCAACTTCCAAGAGATGAGCAGATTATTTTGATTGAATCTCAGCCTCCGATTAAATCGAAAAAGATTTTCTATTTTAAAGATAAGTTTTTCACCAGCCGACTGTTCAAAAAAATCGCAATTCCTAAACAAGAACCTTACATGCCGGATTATTCGAAAAATAAATCTTCAAAAGATGCTGCTAAAGATGATTCTACGGGAACTATTTCCGGATAGATCCTTAATTTTGGTATAGAAACTCTTTAAAAAAACATCCAATTTCGAAATATGTTAATTTCATCAAAAGCAATAAAAGCAGCTGTAATCGGAAATCCTATTTCACATTCTTTATCGCCAAAAATTCATAATTTTTTATTGGAAAAACATCAAATTGATGGAATTTATTTAGCGCTGAAAATTGAGAAAAATGATTTAGCTGTTTGCGTTGATTCTCTGCTCAAAATGGGCTTTGCTGGCTTTAATGTAACAGTTCCACACAAGGAAGAAATTTTTAAAATTTGTGATTACACAAGCAATACGGCAAAACTTTGCAAAGCTGTAAATACTGTAATTGTTACGCAGGATAAAAAGCTTTTTGGACATAATTCCGACGCTGAAGGCTTTATTAACCACTTCAAAAATTCGGCACCAGATTTTGATTTTAATAATAAAAATATTTTTGTAATTGGCGCTGGCGGAGCAGCGCGCGCTGCGGTTTATTCTTTGATAAAAGCAAAAACGAAAAAGATTTTTATTACCAATCGTAATCAAAATCGCGCTGAAGAATTAATAAAAGATTTTGCTGATTTTGCCGCGCAAAAAAAATGCGAATTGGAATTTTTAGATGCCAAAAATTTTGAAGAAAAATTGAATATTTGCGATTTGCTTGTCAATAGCACAACTCTTGGAATGGAAGGACAAGAGCCTCTGAGAATTGATTTAAAAAACTTAAATCAAAGTACAATTGTTTATGATATTGTTTACAAACCTTTACTAACTGAACTTTTACAAGTTGCGCAATCGCGAGGAAATAAAATTATTACGGGAGTTGGAATGCTGTTAAACCAAGCTTTAATAGGTTTTGAAGCTTGGTTTAAACAAAAACCAGATGAGAAATTTTTGACTGAAATTTTAAAAATTGTGTCTTAAGGGATATACCAAATTAACTATCTCTTGATAGCACTAACGAAGTATTTTTGAGGAAAAATTGCGACTGGAAATGTAAGCTGCATCAAGTGATACAGCATCATTTTCTGAGCAAATTTTTATCAAAAAGACAAAGTTATGGCTATCAAGAGATAGTTAATTTGGTATAATTACCCCATCTATAAACTTAAAGCTTCTTCTTCACTGAGGCGTTTTCCAACAGTTGGATTTGGAGATTTTGATGGATCAACAATAATCTTAATTTCATTAGCCTTTCCTTTAACAACCATTCCGTAATATTCCACGCGAGTAAGTGCTTCTGGTAAAGAATTAAAAATTTCAGGTAAATTATTTTTTAAACCTGTTGCTAAATAAGCTCCCCAACTATCAAGAACTCCCCATAGCTTACTTCTTGAAGCCATATCAGGATTGGTTTTATAGGAACATACAGAAATTTCGGCATCAGATTTTTCAATACCTGCGCGCGCTAGCCAATTATTCAAAAGTTCAGGATTATATACGACGTAAGGTAGCATAGGTTCTGAATCTTTCAAATCTGATGAAGAATAAAAAATTTCGCCTTCATCAACATTAAGTCCTAAATTTTTTCCCAATCCTCTAAGACTGAGAGCTTCTTGCTCTTTCAAAAACATAGCCTTTCCCGGAACTGTCAAAACCACATCATCTCTGGTAATAGCAACTAATTTTTTAAGAAAATTATCCCGCGCTTCAGAAGGAAAAATATGCGAAGTTGGACCATATAACGAACTTGTAACATCAACCTTTCCAATAGAATTAGCTAAATCTTCAGGTTTAATATCGGGACTAAGAGGCGACAATAATTCTACTAACAGATTTCCTTGTTTTAAAATTCCATGATTACACATGTGTTTTTGATCTACTGGCGGATCACTTATTCCCAGATTATCAAAACCAAGTTTTTGCAATTTTTCTTTATAAGATTCAATTCCCACTGAAGAAATATCATAAGCTTTAACCACGATATTTATATCCGGAATTTGGTCTGCAAACCAATGATAGAATTCTAAATCTCTTCCATCTCCACAACCAAAATCAAATATAACAAAATTGTATGATGGAGCTTGTGGCGCTAATTTTTCATCAGAATTACTTTGCCATCCTGCGATTTCTTTTTTAAAATTTTCAGTTCTTTCTCTGAAATTATTTAGAGATTTTTCTACAGCATTTTTAAGAAAATACCATTCACCTTCAGGAAGTAATCTTTCTGCATCAAATCTAGTAGCGTAAGGAGAATTTTCTCCACCATCATAACGCTTATCATAAGTGTCTGAAACTTTTTTTGGCTTTGATTGCTCTGTCAAACGAAAAAAAACGGATTCTTTTCCGTCTTGACTAATAGTGGTAACACCTGAGTTTATATTTTTAACATTATCTGATGAATCATCAACAGCTTCGGGCTTTGGGTTAAGAGTATTATCTTTAGACATTTTAAAAGAAAAAATGAGATTAAAAAGTTTAGGCAAAGACTATAAAATATTTTTCAACTTAGTAGTTTTTGCTTCAGTTCTTATTGCTACAACAACATTATGCTTCTTACACAGGGATTTTACTAAAGTCTCTAAACAAGCTATGATTAGCACCACGAATAAAATTGATCAACAAATTACAGAATCCTTTTCTTATCTCGAGAATATTTCCAACTTTGTAGCAAATCAAATCATAAAATACGGAAATTCAAAAAAAGAAAATATTGCGTCAATTTTGGCTAACACTCGACCAAAAATAAATGATAATGGCTATGACTTTTTTACTTGGACACTTTTCGATTTCGTTGATGCCAATAATTATGTAATTGCAAGCAGCACTCATGGCGCAATAATAAATCCAATTTTAGTCACCGATGAAGAAAGGTCTTGGATTTACGAAGCCAAACAAAAACCTTGGAAACTTTTATCTTCCAAAGTCGATACAGGAATTATCAGCCGCGAACCAATTATTCCTTTTGGTTTTGGAATTAGTGATAAAGGAAAATTTCTCGGCACAATTTCTTTTGGTGTCAATGTAAAAAAACTTCAAAGAAAACTAGAACTGCTTTCTAGCATTTCTTACATTAAATTCATAGTTTTTGATGATAAAAATTCTATCCTTCTTTCATCAGAAAATTTTAACAAAGAACAAATTTTTGAGATTGCTGATGGTTTTAAAAAACTTGATAAAAGCCTTTTAAAACAAGGCTTTATTGAGATCGATAATCAAATTTTTTATTACCAATCAAATTCTCTACACTATTTTACAATTTTAACCGGCATTAACAAAAAAATGTTTTTGTCAGAATTGCGTATTAATTTCTTACCTCATCTTCTTAACACTTTATATTTAACCGTTTTCTTTCTGATTCTGCTTTTCTTTTTTAGAATCAGACTTTTAAACCCTGTTATCCATCTTTCAAATTCAGCCCATGAAATTTCTAAAGGAAATACTAATGTTTATATTCCTCACGCCGAAATTTCTGAAATTGATTTACTGGCAAAATCAATTGAACAAGTTCGCGAATTTTCAGAACAACAGTCTCAAGGTAAGATTCTGGCAGAAAAAGCAAATTTCAATAAAACTGAATTTTTAGCTTCAACAGCTCATGAATTAAAAAATATCGTTGCCGGAATTATCGGTTTGGCAGAAGTAGTAAAAATTAATTTTTCTGAAAAAGCCGAATCAAATGACAAAAATTTTTCAGAGCTAGAAATTTTGGAAAATCAAAGTTTTCTTGAAGATATTGTAAAATTGGGTGAAGAACTTTCAGAATTTATTCATGATATTATTGACGTTAATCAAGCTCAAACCGGTGATTTCAAAATTGAGGAACATTCTCTGGTTGATATGAAAGAAATAGTTATGCGCTCGGTAAAATTACTAAAAATCCGCGCCATAAAATCACAAAAACAAATTGTTTCCCAATTTATAAAAAAGAATGATGAAGATTTTATCGTCAACAATATCGACCCTAGAAGAATCAAACAGGTTCTGGTAAACCTCATCAGCAATTCAATTAAATATTCCAACGAACAAACCGCGATTGAAGTAAAGTTGGAAAAGCTAAATGCTGGAGCTTCAGAAACTTTGCAAATCTCAATATTAGATAGCATCAAGCAAAACCATAATATAAATCATGAACGCAAAACCTATTTACAAAGCATTGTCAAAAAATCACGCCCAAAAATAATGATAAGTATCAAAGACTATGGTTGCGGAATGAATGAAAATGAAATCAAAATTGCCCTAGCAAAATATGGTCGAATTGAAATGGTGCAAAGTAAATTCATTGATTCAACCGGACTAGGCTTGCCTTTGGTAAAACATCTGGTTGAAATGCAAGGTGGTATGATGGTTATTGCATCAGAAAAAGATGTAGGAACAGAAGTAAAAGTGTTTTTGTAACATAGCTAATTTTTAGAAAACCTAAATCAAAACAAACATGTTAAACTTTATCAAATCAATCCTGCGCACGATTCGCACCGTGATTATTTCCCTAATTCTAATCTGCATCGTGATTTTCATGGTGAATAACCGCGACACTATTCAAGTACATTTCTATCCTTTGCCTTTTGATCTCGAAACCAAAACTTTTTTAGTAATAATTTTATTCTTTATTTTAGGAATGCTTTTTGGAATTTTAGCTTGCACCCAAAATATCATCAGTCGCAGAATCAAGAGCTTCAAGGATCACCGCAAAATTAACCAGCTTGAGAAACAAATTCAAAAAAAATAAGCGAGCTTCTTAATCACTTGTTGATTTCAAACTTTCGCTAAATAACATCCGCCAAATCAATTAATCACCACTCTTAAACGCTGTAAATTCCCTACTCTCTCAACTTATTAATCAATCAAATATGGCAAGTAATTTAACTATCATGGGCAACAAGGAAATTTTGTTGGTTGCTGAAAACATTGCACATGAAAAAGGCATCTCCCTTCAAGAGGTTGTAGAAGCTATGGAAGAAGGCATTAAACTCGCTGCTAAGAAAAAATATGGTCATCATTTAGATATTGAATGCCGTATCGATAAAAAGTCGGGCCAAATTAAATTATTCAATAAATTACAAGTTGTTGAAGATGATAAAGAAGATTTCGATTCACGCACACATATCACTTTAAAACACGCTAAACTTGAAGATAAAGATGCAGCGCTTGGTGATTCTGTTGTTCAAGAATTACCTCCAATCGACTTGAACCGAGTTGTGGCGCAAGTTGCTAGAAACGAAATTATCCGTAAAGTTAAGGAAGCTGAAAAAAACAAAGAATATAACGAATTTAAAGATCGTTTGGGCGACATAGTTAGTGCTTCAGTTAAAAAAGTTGGTCTTAAAAATATCGTTATGGAAGTTGATGGTTATGAAGCTGTTATCCACGAAAGCGGCTTGATTCCTAGAGAAAATTTCCGCGTTGGTGACCGCATGCGCTGCTATATTGAAGATGTTCGCAAAGAGCCTCATGGCGCGCAAATATTTCTTTCACGCACTCATCCGCAATTTTTGGTTCGTTTATTTGAACAAGAAGTTCCTGAGCTTTATGATGGCAATATCGAAGTTAAAGCTGTGGCTCGCGATCCGGGTTCGCGCGCTAAAATTGCTATTTATTCACGCCGCGATGATATCGACATCATTGGTTCATTCATCGGTATTCGCGGCAGTCGCGTTCAATCTGTAAGTTCAGAATTACGTGGTGAAAAAATTGACATCATGAAATGGTCATCAAACATTGCTGAACTGGTAGTTAGTGCGCTAACTCCGGCTAAAGTAAGTAAAGTTGTGGTTGATGAAGAAAATAGCTTAATCGAAGTTGTAGTTGCCGAAGATCAATTAAGTTTGGCAATCGGACGCGGCGGACAAAATGTTAAACTTGCCTCAAAATTAGTTGGTTACAAAATCGATGTTATGACTGACGAGCAAGAATCAGTAAGAAGAACTGCAGAATTTAATCAAGCTTCTAAATTGTTTGTTGAAGCTTTAGACGTTGAAGACATGATTGCCAATCTTCTTGCTTCTGAAGGCTTCTTAAGCGTTGAAGAACTTGCGTCAGCTGAAACTTCTGAAGTTGCTTCAATTGAAGGATTCGACGAAGATGTAGCAAAAGAAATCAAACGTAGAGCTGAAGAATATTTACAAAAAACAGCTTAAAAAACGAAGAATTACCAAAGTGCTATACTTAATCAAATTCGACTTTTGGTCGAATTTGGTTTTGATTTAGATTGCTTCGCGGCGAGTGAATCACCGCATCTGCAATAGATTTATTTTTTAGGAAGATAGTTTTTTTAAAAAAAGTAACTGGTAATTGAAACAAAAATTAAAAATGACCGACATAGAAAATAAAAACACAACACGTTCAACACTTACCTTAAAACTTCCATCGTCGGCAGGTTCTCAAACTTTGACGCTTAAAACTCCTGAAACCAAAAAAACTGGAAGCTCGTTAGTTCAAGTTACAATCAAAGGACGCAAAAAAGAAAATATAGACGATCGCGTGCCGACAGCTTTAAATAAAAGCGAATTTGAAGCTCGCATGAAAGCAGTTTCCGAATCAAAAACAGAAGTTGTTGAGGTTAAAACTCATGAAATTCTAAGTAAAATCACCAAAGAGAAACGCAAACTCGCTGAAGAAGAATCGGGAAAAAATGAAGTTACAAAACAAGAGGAAATCAAAGAAGATGTCAAAGAAGAATATGTTGTAGCAAAAGTCGAAGAAAAATCTTCAACTGCTATTGTTGAAGAAAAAGCACAACCTCAAAAAGTAAATTCAAATTATAGTTTAGACAGCTTTGACGTTAGAAATAAAATCAGACAAAGTATTGAAGTTACCAATCGTCAAAAAGAAGAACGCGAAAAATTGATCGGCGTTAGGAAAAAAGAAGAACAAGATCGCTTAGAAAAAGAAAAAGTCGAAAGAGAAAAAAGAAAAGCCGCTAATAAAAAAACAATGAGCGGCGGTAATCATTTCAAAGCTGCAGGTAAACTCAGCGAAAGTGAAGAAGTGGCGCGCAAAAAACCAAATTTCAAAGAAGAGCGTGGCAATACCAGAAAACAAACTTATATTATTGATGGTGATTCTGATGATAGCGAAGGTGGTCGCAGAAGAAGAAAAGCTAAATTAAGACAGCAAAATGAAGATAATTCACAAAAAGAATATAAGAAAATCATTCGTGAAGTTGCTTTACCAGAACTGATCACCGTTTCTGAATTAGCAGAACGTATGTCCGAAAAAACTGGTGATGTTGTAAAAAAACTTTTCACCATGGGCATGGTTGTAACCAGTAACCAAGCGATTGATGCTGATACTGCCGAAATTATCATCGGTGAATTTGGTCATAAAGCCACCCGCGTTTCTCACTCTGACGTTGAAAATGTTTTGGACGAAGGCAGTAAAACCTTAGAAATATTGCCACGTGCACCAGTCGTAACAATCATGGGTCACGTTGATCACGGCAAAACTTCATTGCTCGATGCTTTACGTGAAACCGACACCGCAGCTGGCGAACATGGCGGCATCACACAACATATCGGCGCTTCCCGCATTCTAACTAAAGGCGGAAAATATATTACCTTTTTAGATACTCCGGGTCACGAAGCCTTTACTGAAATGCGTTCGCGCGGTGCAAATATAACTGACATCGTAGTTTTAGTTGTGGCAGCTGACGATGGCGTAAAAGAACAAACAATTGAAGCAATCAGCCACGCGAAAGCGGCTGGCGTTCCAATCATTGTTGCGGTAAATAAAATTGACAAAGCGGGCAGCGACCCAGAAAGAGTTAAACATGAACTTTTAACTCACGAAATTATCGCCGAAGATTTAGGTGGCGAAGTTATGTTCATCCCAGTTTCGGCAAAAAATAAAATTAATTTAGAAAAACTTGAAGAAGCAATTTTGCTACAAGCTGAAGTTCTTGATCTAAAAAGCGTTTACGAAGGCAAATCAAGCGGCGCTGTCCTTGAATCTCGCGTCGATCCGGGTAAAGGCGTTATCGCAACTTTGCTGGTGCAAAAGGGCACGCTGAATATTTCTGATTTGATCGTAGTTGGAACATCTTACGGCCGCGTTAGAAAAATGTCGGATGATGCCGGTAAAAATATTAAATCTGCAACTCCATCAGTTCCGGTAGAAGTTTTGGGGCTCGATAATGCACCAAACGCCGGTGATAAATTCATGCAAGTTGATGAAGAAAGACAAGCTCGCGAAATTATTTCTTATCGCGAACGCAAGGAAAAAGAAGTTAAAGCCTTAAAAAATTCAGCAAAATCTTTGGCTGATATTTTCCGTGAATCTGGCAAAGGAAAAATGAGATATCTAAATGTTATAATTAAAGCCGACGTTCATGGTTCAGCCGAAGCAATTAACGGCAGTGTTGTTAAATTAAATAATGATGAAGTTGCGGTTAAAGTTGTGCATATGGCAACAGGTGGCATTTCTGAAAGTGATGTGAATTTAGCTGCAGTTTCAAATGCCATTATCATCGGCTTTAATACCAGAGCTAACGCCACTGCAAAAGAAATGGCAAAACTAAAAAATATCGACATCCGCTATTATTCAATCATCTATAATCTAGTCGATGATTTGAAATTATTATTAACCGGAATGTTAGCTCCAAGCCAAAATGAAGAATATCTTGGTCAAGCTGAAATCAGACAAATCTTTAAAGTTTCTGGTTCCGGAAAAATTGCCGGATCTTTTGTTACTGACGGATTGTTACGAAGAAATGCCAAAGCCAGATTGCTTCGTGATAATATTGTGATTCACGACGGAATTCTAAAAACCCTTAAACGCTTTAAAGATGATGTCAAAGAAGTTAAGGGCGGTTTTGAATGCGGTATTTCTTTTGAGGATTACGAGGATATAAAAGAAAAAGACATTGTTGAATGTTATGAAATGGTCGAACAAAAAAGATCTTTTAACTAACTCAAATCAAATGAATAAAAAGAAAGCCTTTTCCTTATTTGAAACATCAATCGTTATTTTAATTGTTGGAATTGCAATCGCTGCAATCACACAAGGAACAAGGTTGGTTCAACAATTTCGACTTAACAACGCCAGATCTTTAACTCAAAGTTCGCCAGTTTCAGCAACTGATAATTTGGTCCTTTGGCTTGAAACCACCAGCACCAATAGTTTTCAACCCACTGGCTATAGTAACAATGCTCCATTAGCCGCAGCATCTGGAACTAAAGTTTGGTATGATTTAAACAATAAAAATGATGCTTTAAGCACTTCTAACTCTCCTTATTCAAGCAATCCTACTTACATCAAAAAGGGTATTAATGGTTTGCCGTCACTCAAATTTGATGGCGTTAGTCAATATCTCGATTTTACCGATCCTTCAGCTCTAGTGAATGGTTCTTACACCGTTTTCGTAGTTGAACAACCAACCAAAAACAGTGGTAATTTTAATTATTTTCTATCTTCAAAAATTGGTAGCTGCTTTACTAACACATGCTTCAGTCTTGGCCACGAAAATATTACCAGCGGCACTTATACAATTTATTTATCCAATTTTTCTAACTATATCGCAATCACTGCATCTGATATTAGCGGACTTTCCTACAGAACAGATCGTGCAATTTTACATAGTGCAATTTTTTCAACCGTCGGCAGCAGAAAATATTTCTACAATGGCACGTTTGGTAAAAGCGACAGTAACACTAATGCCATTATCGGCAATAGCGGTATGACAATTGGCAATGCTGCATCTCTTTCGGGCGGTTTTTATCAAGGATTAATTGGTGAAATAATAATTTTTAATCGCGCTTTAGATAAAGATGAAAGATGGGCAATCGAAGCCTATCTCGGCAAAAAATGGGGAATTTCCGTAAATCAGAATTAGGGCAAAAAAACTATGTTAAAATACGCACTTTCTTCACGCATCATTCATTGGATCAGTGCCATTCTGGTTTTAAGCATTCTTGGCATCGGAATTTACATGACAGATTTTCTGCCAAAAGACTCTCCCAATCATTTAAAAATTTATGAATTACATAAATCTTTAGGTATCATCGCTTTAATGTTAATAATCATTAGAGTCATTAACCGCTTCTTAAAAAAAGCCCCTGCACTTCCCGCTACAATGCCAAAAATTGAAATTATTTTATCCAGTCTCGTTCATTTCGGGCTTTACGTTTTACTACTTTGCGTTCCGTTTTCTGGCTATTTAATGTCTAATTCTTTCGGATTTCCGGTTCATTTATTTGGCATAGAAATGCCATTTTTAATTGGCACTAATTACGAACTAGGAAAATTATTTGCCGAAGCTCACGAACTATGCGCCTATGCCTTGCTTGGTTTAGTAATTATTCATATTCTGGCAGTTATTAAACATCGTTATCTCGATAAACCAGAACATGATGTTTTAAAAAGAATGTGGTAAAAAAATGCTGAAGAATCGAATAATTCCCTGCCTCGATGTTAAAAATGGCCGCGTTGTAAAAGGTGTTAATTTTGAAAATTTAGTCGATGCTGGCGATCCAGTTGCTCAAGCAAAATTCTATTACGAACAAGGAGCTGACGAACTATGTTTTCTTGATATCGCCGCAACGAATGAGAATCGCGGCGTAATTCTGGATGTTGTAAAAAAAGTTGCTCAAGTTTGCTTTATTCCTTTCACCGTTGGCGGCGGAATCAAAGAAATTGAAGATTTTTCTAACTTGCTAAAATGCGGCGCTGACAAAGTTTCGGTTAATAGTGCCGCAATCAAAAATCCAAAATTAATTTCTAAAGCCGCGTCAAAATTCGGCTCACAATGTGTTGTCGTTGCAATTGATGCTAAAAAAAATGAATCAGGAAATTATGAAATTTTCACCCATGGCGGCAAAAACCCAACCGGAATTGATGCAATTGAATGGGCAAAAAAAGTTACAGCTTTAGGAGCTGGAGAAATTCTTCTAACTTCGATGGATAAAGATGGGACTAAGTCCGGCTACGATTTGGAATTAATAAAAAAAATCACTTCCCAAATTTCAATTCCCGTAATTGCTTCTGGCGGAGTTGGTGATTTAGAACATTTAGCCGAAGGTCTAAAAGCCGGCGCCAGCGCAGTTTTAGCCGCTTCAATTTTTCACTTTAAAGAATATTCAATCAAGCAGGCGAAAGAATTTTTAGATGAGCAAAAAATTGCTGTGCGAATTTAAAAACCAAATGTTTGTAAAGATCTATTATTCAAATACTTCACTTCACTCATGTAAGGATCATTTGACGAAAGGGAATTTAAAGTACGCTAAGCTTTTGGAATTGGGTTTAACTTTCTAAAACCACCTTTTTCAATACGCCTATACCAAATCTAAAATCTATTGATATTTAACCAGCTAACTTTATTCCTCTAATTTTTTGGAGGGGTTATGGTAAAAGCTTATGGTGAAGATTTAAGAATCAGAGTTGTTAACCGAGTTAAAGATGGTCAAGAAAGTCATCAGCAGATAGCGGATATTTTTGATGTTGGTATAGCAACACTAAGAAGGTGGATCAAACTCCACAAAGATACTGGCTCTGTTGCCCACATAGTGCCAACAAGAACTAGACCAAGAAAAGTTGATTACAAAAAAGCTCAGAAATTTATCGAGAAAAATCCCGACAAGACGCTAAAGGAAATAGGAAAAAAGTTTAAGGTAACAGACAAGGCGGTTTGGTATATTACAAAACAACTCGGCATCACATATAAAAAAACGCTTCCTGTACGAGGAGAGACAAGAAGATTTGAGAGAAGAATATCAAAGAGTTTTAAACCAAGTTCCAAAAGAAAATCTGATCTATCTTGATGAAAGCGGATTCGATCTGAACGTGAAGAAAGAATATGGCTGGAAGTCAAGAGGACAAAGACTTTACGATAATAAAAGTGGCAACAGAAAAAATAAAAGAATCACGGTTATTTCTTCTTATTCAAATCAAACAAAACAGTTGATTGATCCGATGTATTTTGAAGGAAATACTGATACGGGAATTTTTAACCAATGGATTGAGGAATTTTTGATTCCAGAACTTAAATCCCATCAAATCGTTATTATGGATAATGCCGCTTTCCATAAATCACAAAAAACCCAAGAGCTTTTAGAATCAGTGAATTGTAAACTCCTTTACCTTCCTCCATACTCACCAGACTTCAATCAAATTGAGCAGAAGTGGGGGGCATGTAAAAAATTCTGTAAAGAAAATCAGGGATAGATTTGAGGATTTTAACGAGTGTTTGGAGAAGGTGCTATGCTATCGATAGATTTTAGATTTGGTATATTTGTTCCAACTTACCCTAATATTAAAGAAATCCACCTTGTTTCATAACAATAATATGCAATTTTACCCATAGGCGATGAAAAACAAAGTTAAAAAAGAAAACTTACCGCATAAAATTTGTATAAAATGCAATCGACCATTTACCTGGCGGAAGAAATGGCAGAAGGTTTGGGATCAAGTGAAATATTGCTCTGACAAATGTCGTAAGAATAAAAATAAAAACCAAAATGAATAAAAATCTTAATCATTTTCTAGCTTATTTAGGCTGCCTTCCATTCATCATCGTAGCAATTTTTTTTAGCGCAAAATTGCAATTTATGTCGGCCACTTTTTTTGAAAATATTATTAAATCTTATGGCCTAGCAATCGTCTCTTTCATGGCCGGCGTTAACTGGGGGCAATATTTAACTTTTAAACAAAAGCCGAAGTTAAACTTATTTTTAATCAGCAATATTATCACTTTACTATGCTGGTTTTCGTTTTTTTTAATTAGCAGTTCTGGGTTTTTTCTGAATTTAATTTTTAGCTTTTTGTCTTTGCTTGCAGTCGATTATCATCTTAAACAATTAGACTTGATTGAGGTAAAATATTTTCAAACCCGTATCAACGTTACCATGATTGTTTGTATCTCTCTGGCGATGATCAAAATAAGCTTTTAAGCGATTCATTTGGGGGAAAAGGATTACAAATTATAAGAACTCAGTAATGCTATTTTAAAAACATCCAATGTTCAAAATATTCAAAACAAGTGCCAGTGCTAAAGCTGATTAAGGGTCACCTCAGAATTCAGAATTTAAAGCACGTTAACAAAATTAAAGCCTGTAAATAAGGCTGAATAATACAGATTCCCATTCTGAAATTTATTTCTCAGTTAAAAAACGTGCAATAGCCACCACCACTAAGAACGCAGACATCATGGATACTAAACGAAACATCGTATAAATTGCGGAAAAGTCATTTATTTTGGCTTTTTGTGGATCATTCTTTAGATACAATATTTCCACCTCGTCGCCTTTGTTACAAATTTTCAATCCAGTACCATTAATCTTAGTATAGACCTCTTGATTGAGTTGGTCTTTTAAAACAACCAAAAGCTTCAAACGCAAATCTTTGCCAATCTTCACCTGCTCAACATCCGCCACCTTAGCTTTCGTCTTAAGTGAATTTTTGATGAATGATTTTGTTGTAATAAAAAAATAAAGTGCGACTGCTTCAGCATATACCAAATAAACAATCTCTTGATATTTATTTCAGACAAGCTTTGATTTTATTTTTCGGAGCAAATCATGCCAAGAGCTTACAGCAGAGATTTAAGAATCAGAGTTGTTAATCGAGTTAAGGAAAGCAAAGAATTACATCAGCAAATAGCGGATAATTTTGGAATTGGAGTTGCGACTCTTCGAAGATGGATTCAGTTGTATAAAGAAACTGGATCAGTTGAACACAAAGTGCCTGCTGTAACCAGACCAAGAAAAGTTGATTACGAAAAAGTTCAGAAATTCGTCGAGAAAAATCCCGATAAAACTTTAAAAGAAATCGGAGAAAGATTCAAAATCTCAGCTTTTGCAAGTCACAAAATAATTCGAAAACTCAACATCACATATAAAAAAACACTTTCTCTACGAGGAAAGACGGGAAGATTTGAGAGAAGAATATCAAATAGCTCTAAATCAAATTCCCAAAAAAAATCTCATCTATCTTGATGAAAGTGGATTTGATTTGAATATGAAGAAAGAATATGGCTGGAAGACAAAAGGACAAAGACTCTACGACAATAGAAGCGGCAACAGAAAAAATAAAAGAATCGCGGTTATTTCTGCTTACTCAAATCAAACAAAACAGTTGATTGCTCCGATGTATTTTGAAGGCAATACTGATACCGAAATCTTTAACCAATGGATTGAGGAATTTTTGATTCCAGAACTTAAATCAGGTCAAACTGTGATTCTGGACAACGCTGCTTTCCACAAATCATCAAGAACGACAGAGCTAATAAATTCGGCAAATTGCCAACTTCTTTACCTTCCTCCATACTAACCGGATTTTAATCCAATTGAGCAAAAATGGGGACATGTAAAAAATTCGGTGAAGAAAATCAGGGATAAATTTCAGAATTTTAATGAGTGTTTGGAAGGTGTTTTATGCTATCGATAGATAGTTTATTTGGTATATGTTAAATGATCAATATTTTAGCAAAAAAGGTGATGCTTAATCGGTAAATATTAATCACTTAAAGTTCTCTCCTGAAGTTGGGGGATTTTTGGGGGCTAGGACATCGATATAATCTCTGATCATTGTGGTAGAATCAGAAATCTAGTTAAATTCCTATGGGAATTTTCTCCTATTTGTTCCAACTTACCCAAAGTTGGGAATAAAAACTTATTTCTGCGAGCCTCAATCGCCTTGGCAAAAGGACAGAGTTGAGAATTTTAATAGTAGAATTAGAAGATTTTTACCAAAATCTTTTGATCATAAATTGCTAACTCAGAATCTTGTAAATACAATTGAAAATACTATGAATAATTGCCCCAGAAAATGCCGAGATTTTAGGGCTCCTTTTGAGATTTTTATGATATTAAAGCGACTGGTTTTGTTGTGCTAGAGAATTGAATTCAACAAGTCATCTAAATTTTCGATTCATGGAACAAAGCTATACAAATGTTATGGCGTAGGGTTAGTTACTGCTACAGTAGATTAAGAAATGGCGGAGATAAATAAATATCTCCGCCATTTTATAAAATCCGTCATTTAAACAAAGAAGAATTATGCTGCTTTCTTTTCAGAAATTGAAGCTGGCATAATTACCGCATCAATAACATGAATGTAACCATTGCTGCATTCAATATCTGTTTTGATGATTTTTGCATTTTCAATCTTTGCGCCATTATTAGTAGTGATATGTACAGGCGAACCCTCAACAGTATTCCATTCTGATTTACCTGTTACTGCTTTGGCATCAGCTTTTCCGCCAACAACATGGTAAGTTAGAATAGAAACAAGTTTTGCTTTGTTTTCAGGCTTTAGTAGTGATTCAACAGTGCCATTCGGTAGCGCTTTGAATGCATCGTCGGTAGGTGCGAACACGGTGAATGGACCAGTTCCAGAAAGAGTTTCAACTAAACCAGCAGCTTTAACTGCGGCAACTAATGTTGTAAAATTTCCAGCATCTATAGCAGTTTCAACAATATTTTTCATATTTAAAATCCTTAGTAAAGGTTATCTGTGTATAAAATTTTATTTACACACAGCTGCAAAATAATGTTTGCTAACTCTACCTAGGTTTAAAACTTGGAATTACAAGAGAGCAAAAAATAAAGTGTGCTTTAAATTTATAGGGCTTGCAAAGAATTAGAGGGCAAATAAAAATACTAAATAACGCACTTTTTGGGAACGTCCCAAACTCCGTGTCAAATTCCATTCTTAAGCTAAACTTAAATTTAACCTACCTGTAAAAAAAATATCCAATTGCCCTATAATCAAACTCCAATTTGGAATTGGCATAACCCATTTTTTAGCAATATTTTTGATTGTTAAA
>CAMAXU010000012.1 GCA_945862455.1 Rickettsia typhi
TTTACAGCGTTTTTTTGATCATACCAAGTTGTTACCGAATCGCCGGTGGAAGATTCAGTATCCTTAAAACTAGATTCGGCGCTGCTTTCTAGCCATAAAGCATTGTCAGTTATACCGGCGATTGGAGAAGCTTTGGTTAGGCTTTGAGCGGCAGCGATTTTAGATTTTTTGACCAAGCCGTTGGCGGTCATTACTCCGGCGATTAAAATTCCTATGATTGCGATAACGGCGGAGAGTTCGATTAGGGTGAAGGCGGAGATTTTGGTTTTCATGACTTATTTAAAAAAAATTTACCCCTCCTCCAAACTCTGAAGAAAGCTTAATCAATATTTTAGAAAAATTTTAGAAAATTTTCTTGCTATAAAACAAGAAAATCAAAAGTAATTAATTTACAGGATCAACATCTATTAAAATTCTAATTGATTTAGGAATTTCAAGATTTTTCATCACATCTACAACTAATTTCTGTAAATTGACTTTTTTAGCAGTTTTTAAATTCACAAAAAAATGATGGCGGTTTTTTAGGCGCTGAAGAGCTGCTGGCGCGGGTCCAAAAATTTCAATTTTATCATCAATTGGAAAATGCTGAATTAATTTTTTAGCAAAATTCTTCGCTTCACTTTCTGCAAACGAACTTATTTCAAAGCGCGTTAATCTTGAAAATGGCGGCAGATCTAAAGCGTGACGGTTTTTAGTTTCAAATTCGTAGAAACTTTTTTTGTCGCTTTCGATGATCTTCTCAAAAATAAAATTCTGCGGATTGTAAGTTTGAATAATAATTTTCCCCACATCTTCGCGCCTTCCAGCGCGACCAATTACTTGCATTAAAATTTGGTAAGTTTTTTCCAAAGCGCGCAATTCTGACGAATAAAGCGAAGAGTCGGCATCGATAATTCCAACCAGCGTGAGATCAGGAAAATCGTGTCCCTTGGCAATCATTTGCGTGCCAATAATTATGTCGATTTCGCTGTTTAAAATTTGTTTTACCAATTTGTCAACTTCAGAAAAATTTGAAACATTGTCACTTGTAATTACCGCAATTCTGGCATCAACAAAAGTAGCTCGCACTTCCTCTTCAACCTTTTCAACACCAGCTCCAATTGAAATTATTACATCTTGTTCACCGCAAAATTTACAATTAGAAAGCAACTGTTCGTGATGTCCGCAATGATGACAAATTAATTTCTTTTTTGACTTGTGCAGCACCAAATGAAAATCGCAATCTGGGCAATCATATTTTTTTCCACAAGTTTTGCAAAGCGTTACTGGCGCATATCCACGGCGATTTAGAAATAATAAAGTTTGTTTTTTTAAAGCTAAATTTTTAGCAATTTCTTCGCGTAATTTTTGTGATAAAAATTCATTTGCTTGAAATTTCTCACGCCGCAAATCTACCATTTCAATCGCATTTTTTTGACCAAAACTTTGCTCTAAAATAAAATGATGATATTTGCCAGAAGTGGCGTTGGAGTAAGTTTCAATCGCCGGAGTTGCGGAAGATAAAATGATTGGAAAATTTTCCAACTTCGCTTTCACAATCGCCATGTCGCGAGCGTGAAAATTAAAAACATCTTCTTGTTTGAAAGATGAATCATGCTCTTCATCAATCACAATTAATTTTAGATTTTTGAAAGGCAAAAGAAGTGCCGAACGCGCGCCGATCAAGACTTTAACTGAAGCTTGCGCAACGCCGTAAAAAATTTCACGCTTTTCTTTTTTAGAAATTTTGGAATGCCAAAGCGCGGGATCAAAACCGAATTGCTCTTTGAAACGCAATAAAAGTTGGCTGGTTAAAGCGATTTCAGGAAGAAGGATTAAAACTTGCGGATTTATAATAGATTCTGAATCAAGTTCAGGATGGCGATGTGGCGAGATCGAGTCCAAACAAACTTTATCATCCTGAACTTGATTGAGGATCTGCGCGATTAGTGCAAAATAAATTTCGGTTTTGCCAGAACCAGTAACTCCATCGAGAAGCCCGATGAAATGAGGATTTTCCGCCATTTTTTCTTGCAGCTCATCAACAATTTTTTGCTGTTTTGGCAAAAGTTTTTTTAAAGAAAAATTTTCTTTTTTAATTTTCTGATTTTTTGGCGCTGATTCTTTTTTAACTTTATCCGAATTTAAAATTCCGATAAAAGCACGAAGCACTAAACCTTGACTGGCAAGGTTGTAAGAGGAAATAATCTCGATAAATTTTAACTGGTTTTTTGATAATTTTAAACGCTTATTTACTTCAATAATTTTTTTAAATTTCTCAATTTTAACATTTTCTGGCGCGTCCTTGCTTACGCCAACAACAACGCCCCAAATTTCTTTTTTGCCAAACTGCACGCGCACAACATCGCCGCGCTCAATTTCTTTTTCAGCCAAATAACTGAAAGGTTCATTAAGCGCCAAAGGCAATAAAACCTGAGCGAATATTTTTGACATGATTGTTGATTAAGAGATTCTGAAAGCTTAATTTTAAAGACAGCTACCAAACCATTTTCACTTCCAAAATTCAAATAAAATAACTTATGAAATTTTTTATCGACTCTGCTGAAATTGCTGAAATCAAAGAAATTGCCGCTTACGGCTTGCTTGACGGCGTTACAACTAACCCAAGTTTGATCGCAAAATCAGGTCGAGATTTTAAAGAAGTTATTGCCGAAATCTGCAAAATTGTTTCCGGTCCGGTGAGCGCTGAAGTTGCCGCAACTGATTATGAAAACATGGTTCGCGAAGGTGAAATTTTAAGCAAAATTGCTAAAAATGTTTGCATCAAATTACCGATGACTTTGGATGGACTTAAAGCTTGCAAATATTTTTCTGACAAAGGTGTTCAAACCAATGTAACTCTTTGTTTTTCAGCGGCCCAAGCTTTGCTTGCTGCAAAAGCCGGCGCAACTTTTGTGTCTCCTTTTGTTGGCAGATTGGACGATGTTGGGCAAGATGGATTAGAATTAATCGAAGAAATTTGCTGTATTTACGCAAATTATCCAAACATTCACACTCAAATTTTAGTTGCTTCAATTCGCCACCCAATTCACATCACCGATTCAGCGAAAATGGGCGCTGACGTTGCAACAATTCCAGCAAAAGTTTTGAAACAATTAATTTCTCATCCATTAACTGATAAAGGCCTTGAAACTTTTGTTAAAGATTGGGCTTCAACTGGACAAAAAATTTAATGACAAAAAAATGGAAGATTTTTGGTTATCAAACCGACGTTGAGTGGTATGATGTTAAAACCAAGTTCAAACAATTGTTGCGCAAAATCACATATAGCTGGCTGTTTCAGGAATTAATTTGCCTGATTTTTCTTGGCTATATGATGCTGGTTTATCATACGAGTAAAAAGATTTTCAAAAACCAAGAAGTGATAATTGAGGCGGCAAAAAATAAAAAACCGCTGATTATTTTCTTTTGGCATAATCGCTTGATGATGATTCCATACATCACCAAAAAACCGAAAAAACTTTATCCTTATTATAACTTCATGACTTTAGCTTCGCGCCATGGCGATGGTAAATTTGTGGGTCGGATTATGGAAAAATTTGGACTGATTTCCATTTTAGGCTCATCAAAAGACAATCGCAAATCGTCACGCGGAATTGACATTGGCAACTTCAAAAAAATTTTTAATGGCTTGAAACGAGGCTATTCTCTAGGCATTACGCCGGATGGTCCGCGTGGACCAAACCAGAAAATCAATGGCGAAGTAATAAATATTGCCCGCATTTCACAGGCTGGAATTATCGCAACTTCTTACTCAGCCTCACGTTTTAAAAGACTGAATACTTGGGATAAATTTTTTATACCGCTGCCTTTTTCGACAGTTTGTTTTTACTTCGATGAGAACCCAATTTACGTTGCGAAAAATGCTTCAGAAGAAGAAATGGCAAAACTTAAAATCGCGGTTGAAGAGCGGGCAAATTTGATTCAGGAAAAATCGCAAATCCTAGCTAATTTAGTCAGCTAATACCAAATCCCATCTTTAATTAGCTAACAGCTTTTATTCAGTAACCGTCATCCAAACTGAAGCTACTGCTTGAGCAGCAATTCCTTCTTGGCGACCCAAGAATCCTAATTTTTCTGTCGTTGTGGCTTTAACGCTGACGCGGCTTAGAGAGATATTTAAAACTTTTGCCAACTCTTCTTTCATCTGGATTTTATATTTGGAAACTTTTGGTTTTTCACAAATTATCGTGATGTCTAAATTCACAATTGAAGCGCCTTTTTTAATCAATAAATGTTTCACAGTTTTTAGCATTTCACGCGAATCAACATTTTTCCATTTTGAATCTGATGGCGGAAAATGTTCGCCAATGTCACCTTCGCCAATCGATCCTAAAAGAGCGTCAATTAAGGCATGAATGCCAACATCGCCGTCGGAATGAGCTTCGATTTTTTTGTCAAATTCAACATCAACGCCACAAATACGGATAAAATTATTTTCATCTTTTTGTCTTTCGCGAAAAGCATGAACATCAAATCCGCTGCCACAACGCGTTTCTTCTTTAACATTTTGAATCAGCATTGAAGCCATACGAATAGCGCGCTCATAATCTTCGGCAGTAGTAATTTTAAAATTATTCTGCGAACCCGGAACAATTGCTACTGGAATTCCAGCATATTCATTTAGCGCCGAATCATCAGTGAAATTTAAATCTTTGAAAGCAACGTGAGAATTTAAAATATCTTCGTAAATAAACCCTTGCGGAGTTTGAGCGCGCCATAAATTTTCACGCTCCAACGTCCATTCAATTTTTCCGTCGGAATATTTTTTGAGCGTATCTTCAACTGCAATTGCAGGAATTACCGCTGGATGAGTTTCAAGTTTTTCCAAAATGCCATTAATCACACGCTTAGAAACAAAAGGGCGAACGCCATCGTGAATTAAAACCTTGCCGGGCTTATATTCGCTTAAAGCTTCTAATCCAAAACGAATTGAAGCCTGTCTGCTTTCGCCACCAAAAACCGGATTTAACAAATCAAGTCCGGCGACTGCTTCTTCGTAAAGAGCAACATCATCTGGATGAATAACGCAGATTACATCATCAATTTTTGGATGATTTAAAAATGCTAAAATCGAATGACGTAAAAGTGGCGCTCCTGCCAACGGCAAATATTGTTTAGGGATTCCCTCGCCACGATTGAAGCGGTTTCCGCGCCCACAAGCGGTGATCAATGCAACGGTTTTTGGAATGCTATTTGGCACTGTTTTCCACAATTCTTTTTTCCATTTCACCGCGGAAATTTTTGATCAAACCTTGCACCGGCCAAGCTGCAGCATCGCCCAAAGCACAAATTGTGTGACCTTCGATTTGCTTGGTTAAATTATAAAGTTGATCGATTTCTTTTACTTCAGCTTTGCCTTCAACCATACGATCCATGATCCGCATTAGCCAGCCAGTTCCTTCGCGACATGGCGTGCATTGTCCGCAAGATTCATGTTTATAAAAATGAGAAAGTCGTGCAATTGCGGCGATTACGTCGGTTGATTTATCCATCACAATTACGCCCGCAGTTCCAAGACTGGTTCCGGCTGCTTTTAGTGAATCAAAATCCATTAAAACTGTGTCGCAAACATCTTTTTTAATCATCGGAACTGACGATCCGCCGGGAATTACTGCCAAAAGATTGTCCCAACCGCCACGAACGCCGCCGGCATGTTTTTCGATTAATTCACGAAGCGAAATTCCCATTTCTTCTTCAACATTGCATGGTTTGTTTACGTGGCCAGAAATGCAAAAAACTTTAGTTCCGGTGTTTCTTTCGCGCCCTAAACCTGCGAACCAAGCCGCTCCGCGCCGTAAAATTTCTGGAACAACTGCGATTGATTCAACATTATTAATAACTGTCGGACAGCCATAAAGACCAACAAGTGCTGGAAATGGCGGCTTTAAACGAGGTTGACCTTTATTTCCTTCTAAACTTTCAAGAAGCGCGGTTTCTTCGCCACAAATATAGGCACCGGCGCCGCGATGAACATAAATGTCCAAATCCCAACCAGAATTGCAGGCATTTTTACCGATTAATTTTGCATCATAAGCTTCATCAATTGCACGCTGTATCGCAACTGCTTCATTATAATATTCGCCACGAATGTAGATGTAGCAAGTGTTAGCGTTGATTGCGCGCGCGGTAATTAAACAACCCTCGATTAATTTATGAGGATCGTTGCGCAAAATATCGCGATCTTTGCAAGTACCTGGCTCAGATTCATCGGCGTTAATCACCAAATAATGCGGCTTGCCTTCTTTTGGATCAGATTTTTTAGGAACGAAAGACCATTTAGTTCCAGTGGGAAAACCAGCGCCACCGCGGCCACGCAATCCAGAATCTTTGACTTGCTGAATCAACCATTCTGAACCTTGATCCAGAAATTTTTTGGTTTCCTGCCAGTCGCCTCTTTTTTTAGCAGCTTCTAAATTTGGCAATTGAAAACCGTAAAGATTGGTAAAAATTTTATCCTGTTCTTTGAGCATTTTTTTGGAAATTTTTTTGGGTAGGAAAATATTGTGCACCAATGGTAAGTTTGCTTTTACTAAAATCAAGAAAGCAGCAAATGAATTTTAAAATTCATTTTTGAATCAAAAAAAACCAAGTTAAAAATTTTAAGGAGTAAAGATTGATTAAAAAAAACTTCACAAATAAAAACTGTTTTTATTTTTTATAAAATTCCACTTTAGCAAAGTTTTACATACTCAATTTAACGAGAATTCTTAAGTGTCCAAATCAAACAATCTTCTTAAAAAGCTTTTCATTTTATCGCTGTTGTTTGCGCAACCTTCTTGTTATTACGGGAAGCTTGATCCATTTGATACTCAAAACGGCCTATCAAGGTCTGATATCAAAAACAGTATCATGAAAAATCCTGAAAAAATCAAAACAAGCAAGGCGTTTGAAGCCCCAATCCCTAATATCTCAAAATTAATTGCAGCTCCTAAAGCACCTTCAATTGGCAGCAGTAAAACCATTTCTTTTTCAGTTACAGATCAAGTTCCTCTAAAAGATGTTTTAATTGAACTTGGGCGAGTCGCTCAAATTGATATCGATCTTGATCCCGGCATTAACGGAGGCATTATTTTAAATGCTAAAAACCGCCCCTTCAAAGAAGTTGTAGATCGCATCGCATCTCTTGGTAACTTGCGCTACAGCTATCAAAATGGAGTTTTACATTTTGAGCGCGACACTCCATACATGAAAAATTATTTCGTTGATTATTTGATCGATGGTCAACTTTGGAGCGACGTCGAAACCAATGTTAACGCCATTCTTTCTGCTTCTTCATCTTCAATCAGCGAAGATTCAGCCAAGGTCGCTTCTGCAATTTCTTCTAACAAATCAGCTGGAATTATTTCAATTTTTGCGACAGATAAAGAACATGCAACAATCATAAAATATTTGGCAGACGTTGAAAGATCAGCTTCGGCACAAGTTTTGATTGAGGCAAAAGTTGTAGAGGTTTCTTTAGCTGAAACCTTCAAGGCTGGCATTAATTGGTCATCTTTAGGAAAACAAAATAATATAAACGCCAGCAACAGTATCGCCGTTACTAGCGGCATCACTTATACCGCACTTGAATTATTCGGCGCCGACATTAGTGCCAAAGTAAGCGCTCTTGAAACTTTTGGAACCACCAGAACTCTTTCCAGTCCTCGTATTCACGCTATCAATAACCAAAAAGCCTCTTTAAATTTTGGTGACAAATTGGTTTATTTCAAAATCGATAACAATCAAAACGTTACCACAACTGGTACCGCAGCCGCCAACACTCAAACTATCACTTCTACTAAACAAGAAGAAAATGTCGGGGTGCAGCTTGATATTACACCTTCAATTAACTTAAAAACTGGCGAAATTATCATGAGTGTTAAGCCGCAACTATCGATCAAAAGTGGCACTGTAGTTGATCCTGCCAGCCCTTCAGGAATTTCTAACGAAGTTCCAATTATTCAAACTCGTACTATCGATACTATCGCTAAAATTAAAAGTGGCAGCATTCTTGTAATTGGTGGCTTGATGAAAGACACTACAACCAACACAGATAGCGGCGTTCCTTTTTTACAACGCATTCCAATTTTAGGATGGGTTTTCAAGTCCGTTTCCAAAGATACTACAATCGTCGAAACTGTAATTTTCATCAAGGCAACAATTGTAAGCAATGGCGCCACTGTGAATAAGCTTGATCGCGATATGCAAGAAAAACTCGATACTAACAGACGTCCGTACTTCTCTAATTAATATGAAATCAATTCTAAAATATATTCTTCTGACCGGCATTAGAGATAGACTTTATGCCGGTCTTTTTGTCACATTAATTGCCTCTTTTTCTCTTTCGATCTTCTTAGGCTCAACCGCTTTAACCGAACAACAGCAAATGACCTCGGCTTATATCGCTGGGTCTTCGCGCGCGATTTTAGCAATTGGCATGATTTTATTCGTTTGCCTCAACATCAATCGCGCTTTCGAAAATAAAGAAGTTGAATTCATTATTTCCAAATCGATTTCACGTGAGCAATTTATTTTGGGTTATTTATTCGGTTTTTTTATCGCCGCTTTTTTGATTTTTATTCCATTAGTAACCGCAATTTTTTTTATTACTAATGCTAATAAAATAGGGCTTCTTATCTGGTCGGGCAGCTTGCTTTCTGAACTTATGATCGTAATTTCTTTCTCACTTTTATCTTCATTAATTCTAAAAAATTCCTTTTCAGCAATCATGGCAAGCTTTGGCTTTTACATTATTTCGCGCCTGATGGGAGTTTTTGTTTTGGCCATCAATTTACCACAAGATTTGGCTCAAGCTAAAAATCATTTTCTTGATACTTCTCTAAAATTTCTCTCCGCTCTTTTTCCGCGCCTTGATCTTTTTGGTCAAAGCAGCTGGCTAACCTACGGAATCAATGATTCAAGCAATTTGAAAATAATTTTACTGCAATCAATAATTTACATTCCTCTTATGATTTTTATGGCCTTTCACGATTTTAAAAAGAAGCAATTCTAAAATGAGCTTCCGTCTCTTTTATCACATTTATTCCCATAAAATTTTCTTCTGGCTTTTCATCTTCACTTTTATCGCGCAGATCTTTTTCTGGAAAGAAACTGAAAACATAAAACCAAATTTTGAAATCATTCCGCCAGCTCCAAGTAAATATCTAGTTTCAACACTTTCGCTTGGTGATAATGAATTTTCATTCCGCGTTTTAGGAGCGCGCCTGCAAAATTCTGGTGATGTTTTTGCCGGATTTCTTGCTTTAAAAAATTACGATTATTCCCGACTTTATCAATGGATGACAATGCTTGATGAATTAAATCCAAAATCCAATTTCATTCCTGCTTTAGCTGCTTATTATTATTCCCAAACCCAAAATAAACCCGACACGCGCTATGTTGTTGATTATCTTGATCAACATTCCTCGCGCGACATTGACAATAAATGGTGGTGGCTTTTTCAAGGCACTTACATTGCTAAAAATAATTTAGGCGATATGAATCGCGCCTTGGAAATGGCAGAAAAATTAAGTTCTAATAATTCTCCAAATGCGCCTTTCTGGACCAAACAATTGCCAGCTTTTCTTTATGAAGAAATGGGCGATGGTTGCATGGCTTTTACTGTTATCGAAAAATTAATTAAAGAAAGTGAAAGCGGCGAACGCCAGATCAGCGCCCAAGAAATGAATTTCATGCGCGTTTTCATCAATCAGCGCTTGGCTAAACTACAAAAACAAAAATTTGATCCCCGCAAATGCAAAAGGAATTTGTAAGAAAAGAGATTAAAAAAATTGTTGAAATTGCTCTTTGTGAAGATTGCGCTTTGGATGATATTACTTCTGATTTAACAATTCCAAAAAACAGCATTGTAAGCTTTGAAATCAAGGCTCGCGAAGATATTATTTTTTGCGGACATGATGTAATTTCTGAGGCTTTTTTGGCTTTAAAAAATTCTCCGAAATTTAAAAATTCTAAACTTGATTTCAAAATCTCCGCCAAAGATGGCGCGTTGATTTCTAAAGCAAAATCAATCGCTTCTGGCACGGGAGATGCTAGGTTGGTTTTTGCTGCTGAAAGAGTTGTCCTAAATTTGATCCAGCATTTAAGCGGAGTTGCAACTTTTACGCAGCAATTTGTTACTGCACTTAACGATAAAAAAATCAAAATTCTCGACACCAGAAAAACTTTACCGGGGCTGCGTTTTTTACAAAAATATGCCGTTGAAGTTGGCGGCGGAAAAAATCACCGCTTTAGTTTGGCTGATATGATTTTAATTAAAGATAATCATATTGCCGCAGCCGGAAGCGTTACCAAGGCAATTACAGCATGCGCTGATTCAAAATTAAAAATTGAAGTTGAATGCGACACAGTTGAACAAGTTGTAGAAGCAATTAAAGCAAAGCCTGATGTTATATTGCTCGATAATATGAAAATTTCTGACATTAAAAAATCGATCAAAATCATTAATAAAAAATCGCAAATCGAAGTTTCGGGTGGCGTGAATTTAAAAACTGTGAAAGATTTTTCAGGATTAGAAATTGATTTTATTTCTGTTGGCTCTCTTACTCATTCAGCGCGCGCGGTTGATATTGGACTGGATATAGTTTAACAATTATTTCAAGACCGCATGGACCCCGTCGTAAAGACGGGGTGACATCGAGTATGTTTGATTTACATATCTCAAACTTGTTCCTTCAGATAAACTAAAGATTGTCACCCCGTCTTCACGAAGGGGTCCATACGATTTTGAGTTCAGTAAAAAAATCTACAAAATGCAAAAACCAAAAATCGCTTTCACATTTTTGCTGTAATCAATAAAGCCTTTCAAATTCTATACCAAATTAACTATCTCTTGATAGCGCTAACGAAGTATTTTTGAGGAAAAATTGCGACTGGAAATGTAAGCTGTATCAAGTGATACAGCGTCATTTTCTGAGCAAATTTTTACCAAAAAGACAAAGTTATGGCTATTAAGAAGATAGTTAATTTGGTATATACCAAACAAACTATGTCTTGATAGTGGCGCTGTCGCAAATCAACTTTTCAACATTAGAAAACGTGGACAGGATTTTAGTTTTTGACACAGGTCGGATAGTTGAGGATGGATCACATCAGGAATTGCTTGATTTGAACGGTACTTATAAAAAATTGTGGGATTCTCAAATTGGCGGGTTTATTGCTTTTGATGAGTAAAAATAAAAATTATAAATTTTAAACATGAACTTCATCAAAATCCTGTTCTTTTCCTTAATAGTTTTTTGCTCTTCTAACGCTTACGCCGTAAGCTTTCCCACTAAACCTATGGCAGGAAATTTTGTTATCGATGAAGCTGGCATGATTTCACCAGAAGATAGAAAAACTATCAATCTAATCGCTGAAAATCTTTTGAAGGAACAGCAAGTTCCACTCTATGTTGTTACCATTAATTCACTTTTAGAATATGATTCGATTGATGGCATCGCAAGTTATTCAATTGAACTTTTTAATAATTGGAGAATCGGCTATAAAACTCATAATTATGGTATTCTTTTAATCATCTCCAAAAATGAAAGAAAAGTTCGTATAGAATTTGGCTCTAATTATGATCGTCGCTTCGATATAGATGCATTTAAAATAATGAATAATTTTATTATTCCGGAATTTAAGGACAGCAATTTTTCAAATGGAATTTTAAGTGGCGCTAAGGCTTTAGATAATTTTGCCCGTCGAATTGAACTTCCTAAACGAGAAATTCCAAAATGGTTTTATCCGCTTTTAATAATCGCAATTTTATCAATAATTGTAATTGCTTTTTCTCTTTTTAAAAGCGGCAGAAAAGGCTGGGGATGGGCGTTTTTATCTGGAATTGGATTTTTAATTTGGATTTTACTTAGAAGCTCCAGCAGAAATTCTGGATTTAATGGTGGCTCTGGTGATGGCGGTGGAGCGAGTGGAAGCTGGTAATAATTTAAAAATTAATTTCAAAAAAATGAGAAAATTATTTAACGAAAATGAAATCAAAGCTATTAAAGAAGAAATAAGACGAGCTGAACTTGGAAGTAACGGCGAAATTGTGCCAGTTTTTGCTCGATCTTCCGGCAATTATCATGCAGCTAAATATATCTTTACGATATTTTTAACTTTCATTGCAGCAACTATCACTGTTAAATTTTCTAATTCTGATTCCCTGCTTCTATTGGTATTGGCTTTATCTTTTATTATTGGAATAAACATCGTCGGACAATTTCCAATTTTATGTGCGCCCTTCATCACAAAATCTGAAATGTTGGAAGAAGTAAATCGCCGCGCCTGCGAATATTTTTATAGCTATAACCTTGACTCTACTCACAAAGGCAGCGCTTTGCTAATTTATACTTCATGTTTTGAACATATTACAATTGTTCGAACTGATTTACGCAGCAAAGAAATAGTTTCTCATGATGAATTACAGGAAGTTTGCAACTTGATAACTCAAGGAATGAAGAATAAAAAACCTACCGAAGGATTAATTAATGCCATTAAAAAATATGGCGAATTGCTAAAAAAATATTTCCCCAATGATTCATTAATCAACAATAATGAATTACCAAATAGAATTCATTTTATAAATTAAAAATGACAAAAATTACCCAAGCTTTTATTTTTGCCGCAGGTCGTGGCGAGCGAATGAAACCTCTTACTGATTCAATCCCCAAGCCTCTTATTAAAATAAAAGATAAATCAATTATTGATTATGCGATTGAAAAATTAGATCAAATTTCAGACATCAAAAAAATTATAATTAATGGCTATTATTTAGCCGACCAACTTGAAGCTCATATTAAAAAATTGAATAATCCAAAAATTATTTTTTCCCGTGAAAATAAAAAAGTTGAAACCGGTGGCGGATTAGTTTTTGCTAAAGATTTAATTGATTTAGATGAACCACTTTTAACGATTAACGGCGATGTTTTATGGGAAGAAGAAAGTGTAGTTTCTGATATTGAATATCTAACAAAATCATGGGATTCGCAGGAGTGCGATATTCTTTTAGGTCTTAAAAAAACTAAAGATTATATTGGTTATGAAGGAAATATTCACGGTGGTGGTGATTTTTATTTAGACAGCGGAACTCTTTTTCGCTTTCCTGATATAGCAATGACTCATGTTTATATAGGGTTACAAATTATAAATCCTGAAATTTTAAAAAAAGCACCGGAGGAATGTTTTTCAATGTCTTATTATTATAAATCTGCAGTTGGCGAAGATGGATTAATGCACCGCGTTAAAGGAATGGAATTAAAAGGTAAATATTTCCACATCGGAACTCCGCAAGCAGTTATAGAAACTGAAACTCTTTTGTAACAATAATCACATCCCTCGAAGTAACGCTGAGCTTTTGTGAAGACTGATTCAAGCCCAAAACCTGAATCACAAAAATTTCTTAGAAAATTTTAATTACTTATTTTTTCTAACCAAATTCACCACCAACTCCACATTTTCAATCGGAGTTTCTGGCAAAATTCCATGACCTAAATTAAAAATAAAAGGATGACCGCCAAAATTTTCTAAAATATTTAAAACTTCTTTTTCAATTTCAGTTTTAGTTCCAAAAGCCAATAAATAATTATCTAGATTTCCCTGCACAACTACATCAAGATTTTCTTGTAAATTCTCTTTTACCCATTTTTTTTCCATATTTTGATCAAGCGCCAAACCATGTGGCGCAACACTTAAAGCAAATTCCTTATAATTCATTCCAATTCCGCGTGGAAAGCAAATTATCGGAGTTTTTGGATAGCATTTTTTAATTTCAGAAACGATTTTTTTAGTTGGTTCAATCACCCATTTTCTCAATTGCGTTGGAGGCAAAATTCCCGCCCAAGAATCAAAAAGCTTAACTACATCAGCACCAGCTTCAATTTGCAGCGAAAGATAAGTGATTATATTTTGAGTTAAAATTTCAATTAACTGTTTAAAAAATTCTTCATCACGAATTGCAGTTTCACGAGTTAAATCAAAATTTTTCGATCCACCACCCTCAATCATGTAACAAGCTAAAGTCCATGGAGAGCCTGAAAAACCAATTAAAGCTTTATCACTACCAAGTTTTAATTTTGTCAGTGCTAGCGCTTCAAAAACTGGCTGCAAATGGCTTTTAATATTGTCGATCTTAAAGTTTTTTAAATCTGAAATTGTAGAAATTTTTTGTAACTTCGGTCCTTCATTTTTTACAAATTCAACTTTTACGCCTAGAGCGTCAGGTATTACCAAAATATCTGAAAATATAATCGCAGCGTCTAAATCAAAGCGGCGAATTGGTTGTAACGTAACTTCTGAAGCTAGTTTAGGTGTATAGCAAAGTTCTAAAAAGTTTTTCACGTCAGAGCGGATTTCGCGATATTCTGGCAAATATCTTCCTGCTTGTCTCATTATCCAAATTGGCGGGTGTGAAAATTTTTCTTTTTTAAGAAGAGTATTAATTAAATTATTCATTTATGTTTTAGATGTATTTATTAGGGCTGTTAGTTTTTTAATTAAAAATTTTTAACAATTTTATTAACAGATAAAATCTTTAAGAATCCTTGAAAATAAAAGATTTATAAAAGTTATTAACGTATAAAAAATTTAACAAAAACTTTTTTAACAGTAAAAAAGTCTGTGGATAAAATGTGGAAAAATTTAATAAGTTTTTATTAAAAAATTTTTCGGTGAATAAATAGAGAGTTTTTAACAATTTATTAACATTTTTTTAACATGAAGCGAAGGATCGAAGAAAAACTAAGAAATAATTTAAATCCGAGTTTTTTGGAGGTGAAAAATAATTCACATCTTCATAGTGGACATATGGGCGATAATGGAACGGGAGAAACTCATTTTGAGGTTAAGATTGCTGCAAAAGAATTAGAGGATTTAAGCGCGATAAATGCACATCGGAAAATTAATACACTTTTAAAAGATGAGTTTGGCTTAGGATTGCATGCATTAGAAATAAAAATTTCTAAATAAAGTTTTGAAAAATAGGTCATCGAGCAAAGAGCTTTAGCGCGTCTTCGAGATGCTAGTTTAATGTTGAACACCAACTAAAATTTGTAAGTGCAATCTAATAGATCCTGAAACAAATTCAGGATCTATTAGATAACATAATTAAGCCGTACCTTTTTTCTCTTTTTGCGGAACAACGGTAATTATTTTTTTCTCTTCTTCTCTCGCTTCGATTTCTTTTTCAGTTAAATAAGTAATTTCTAAACCCTTTCCTTCGGTTAAAACTTTCTTAGTTACTAAGGCAGATTTTATATTCTTTTTTGATGGAATTTCAAACATAGTTTCCAAAAGAATATTTTCAGCAATTGCTCTCAAACCGCGCGCGCCGGTTTTTCTATCAATCGCTTTTTTAGCCATTTCTTTCAAAGATTCTTCATCAAATTTCAATTCAACCTTATCAATATCGAAAAGTTTTTGATATTGGCGAACTACAGAATTTTTTGGTTCTGATAAAATTCTGGTTAAATCTGCTTCGGTCAAACCTTCAAGTGGAGCAATGATCGGAAGGCGACCAACAATTTCAGGAATTAAACCAAATTTAATTAAATCATCTGGTTCAACTTGGTTGAAAATATCTTTTCCAGCATCGTCATCTTTTGATCTAACGTCAGCGCCAAAGCCAATTGAAGAGCCTTTGCCGCGCGCGACAATAATTTTTTCTAAACCTGAAAATGCACCAGCGCAAATGAATAAAATATTGCGCGTGTCAACTTGCACATATTCTTGTTGTGAAGTTTTTCGACCAGGCTGGGTTGGAACTGAAGCAACAGTGCCTTCAATAATTTTTAATAAACCTTGTTGCACGCCTTCGCCAGAAATATCACGACGGGTGTTATCTTCAGATTTGCGAGCAATTTTATCAATCTCATCAATATAAACGATGCCGCGTTGTGTTTTTTCAATGTCAAAATTGGCGGCTTGTAAAAGGCGCGCAATAATATTTTCTACGTCATCACCAACATAACCTGCTTCAGTTAATGAAGTAGCATCAGCCATGGTAAAAGGAACGTCGAGAATTTTAGCTAAAGTTTGAGCAAGCAATGTTTTTCCACAACCGGTTGGTCCGATCATTAAGATGTTTGATTTGCTTAATTCGACACTTTCGGAAGATGTGGAACTAGAAATTGAGTCAATTCGTTTGTAATGATTATAAACCGCAACTGATAAAACTTTTTTTGCATGTTCTTGTCCTACAACATATTCGTTGAGGATTTTCAGAATATCTTTTGGTGTTGGCTTGCTACCATCAGTTTTTTGCAATGGAGATTTTTTCTGCTCTTCTCGCAAAATATCCATACTAATGCCGATACATTCATTGCAGATTAATGCGGTTGGACCAGCGATTAGCTTTTTAACTTCATTTTGGCTTTTGCCGCAAAATGAGCATGATAATTCTTTTTTGTCGTCTTGTTTCTTAACCATAAATTAAATTTTTAGACGTTAATTATTTTTCAAATCTTTTTTCGATGACTTCATCGATCAAGCCAAAATCTTTAGCTTTTTGGGGTGACATAAAATTGTCGCGCTCCATTGATTTTTCAATCACGGAAAGCTTTTGACCAGTATGTTTTACGTAAATTTCGTTTAATCTTCTTTTTAATGCCAAAGTTTCTTGGGCATGAATTTCGATGTCAGTTGCTTGACCTTGATAACCGCCGGAAGGCTGGTGAATCATGATGCGCGAATTTGGTAAACAAAATCTTTTTCCCGGTGCGCCGGCAGTTAAAAGAAGCGAGCCCATTGAAGCGGCTTGACCAATACAAAGAGTTGCAACATCAGGTCTGATATATTGCATGGTGTCATACATGGCAAGTCCGGAAGTCACGATGCCGCCGGGAGAATTGATGTAGAAATAAATATCTTTTTTTGGATCTTCCGATTCCAAAAAAAGCAATTGTGCCACAATCAAAGACGAAACCTGATCATTTACCGGACCAGATAAAAAAATGATGCGTTCTTTTAAAAGGCGTGAATAAATATCAAAAGATCTTTCACCCTTTGCGGTTTGTTCAACAACCATTGGAACCAAGTAATTAGCTTGGTCAAGCATTCTGTCAGACATTATTTTGAAGAATTTTTAAGAGGAGGTTTTGGACAATCTGTCCAGAAAAGATTTGCAATCAAGTTACAAATCAAAAATTTTAAAGCAACCCTATTGAAAGTCAGTTTGCCACTTCATATGTTGGATGAGTTAAACTGTATTAAAAATCTGAAAGGAGAAAAAATGGAAGAAAATAATAATCCTCAGAATAACTCTCAGGAGTCAAAACAAGAAACTCAACAAGAAGAAATAAAAATTACTCCGGAAGAAAAAATTGTTGAACTCGAGCAAAAACTTTCCGAATCAAATGATAAAATTTTGCGTGCTTTTGCAGAGCTTGACAATGTTAGAAGAAGGTCGCGCGAAGAGCTGGAAAAATCGGCAAAATTTGCTATTTCAAACTTCGCCAGCGATTTGGTTTTGGTGATGGAAAATTTTTTCCTTGCCAGCGAAAATGCGCCAAAAGCAGAAATTGAAAAAGTTCCAGCAATTAAAAATTACGCCGATGCAATTGTGATGACGGAAAAAGAATTAATGAAAGTTTTGGAAAAAAATCAGGTTAGAAGAATTTATCCGCTAAACCAAAAATTTGACCATAATTTTCACGAAGCAATTGCTCATGTAGAAAGTGAATCAGAAGAAGAAACAGTAATTCAAGTGATTCAAGCTGGATATTCTATCGCCGATCGCTTAATCCGCCCAGCCTTGGTTGCGGTGGCGAAAAAGAAGGAAGTTTAAAATAATTTTAAGTTCAAGACAAACTCATTTTTACCCTGAGTCGTCGAAGGGTTTACTAGTACTCAGATCTGACTTAGTCTAAACACAGCCTTCGACAGGCCAAGGTGACAATAAGTTTGTGTCTCCAAAAACCAGTTGCAAAAAACCTTTCCACCCCTAACTTGCCCGCCCCTTTTGTTAGAAGTTCTCTATAATTTAGAAAAAATCACAACATTAGAAATATGGGATCATAGCTCAGTTGGTTAGAGCAGGATGCTCATAACGTCTTGGTCATAGGTTCGAGTCCTATTGATCCCACCATCCGCTTTCGCTCGCAAGAGCGCAAGCGGGCTTTACATAAAATTCGATGTATATTCGAGTTTTTCGGTTGCGGTTTCTCCTTAAAAAGAGATTCCTGTTGGCCACATGGTTCTTAGGTCAAGGCTTTCTACCTCTGAATCTGCTTATTAATCTTAATTGAGAAAAACGATGCCAAAAATGAAAACAAACAGTGGAGCCAAGAAGCGATTCAAGGTCACTGGGACTGGGAAAGTTGTCCACAAACAAGCCGGAAAGAGACACAATCTCGGCAAAAAAAGTCAAAGTCGTATCAGAAAATTGCGCAAAGGTGCAGTTCTTTCTGAAGGTCATTCAGCGAGCTTATTGGCTCACAAATTGCCATACGGTCTATAATCCCAAATCCAGTGCCAACATCCCAACCCAAAGTCATTTTGAGTATAAAGGTGCCCCAAAAAGTAATTCGAGGCACTCCGTCATCGCGCTAGCGTGACCCCTCCCTTAAAAAGGGAGATGGAGGGATGAATTTAAATAATTTTTTTCGGAGAAAAAAATGAGTCGTGTAAAAAGAGGTGTCACTAAAAAGGCTAGACACAAAAAGATTTTAAAACTTGCTAAAGGATATCGCGGTCGTGCGAAGAATTGTTTTAGAATTGCAATCGAAAAAGTCGAAAAAGCGCTGCGTTACGCTTATCGCGATCGTAGAGTTAAAAAACGTGACTTCCGCGCATTGTGGATTCAGCGTATCAACGCAGCAACCAGAACTCATGGGCTAGTTTACTCTAAATTCATCAGCGGTCTAAAAGCTGCTAACATCGATTTGGACCGCAAAGTTCTTTCTGACCTTGCAACTCGCGAGCCAGAAACTTTCGCAAAAATCGTTGAAAAAGCTAAAAACGCTTTGAAAGCTTAATATTTTAAGGGCGGGAATTAAAACCCGTCCTTTTAATTTCCTCTTTATGAAAATTTACAACGCGTTAATCAAAAAAAATAAAGAAGGAAAAATCGAGGATGTAATCCTGTTAAAAGAAGGTTTTTCATTCTTTGCCTTTTTATTTAGCGGCCTGTGGTTTTTATATCACAAAATGTGGAGCGAATTTTTAGCTATTTTGCTGGTTAATTTTTTAATCGCTTACATGGGAAATTTTCTTCCCATAATTGATAAAATTTTACTCGAAATTTCTTTCATTTTCTTAGTCGCACTCAATGCCAATTACTGGCTTTGCGAACATTTAAAGAAAAAAGATTATAATTTTATCGGTCTAGTTTTCGGTCATGATAAAACTCACGCTAAATTACGTTTCCTTAAAAATTTGAAAGCCGATTCACATCCTGAATTTGACTGTTCAATTACAAATCCAAAACTTCACCGCAAAATGTTGAAATTACAAAAATCGAAAACCCCAGTTGTTGCATGAAAACAGTGATAATTGATTATGGATCGGGAAATGTTGAATCGGTTTTGAATGCCCTAAGTTTTGTTAAAAATAACGAAAATTTTTTAGTCTCAAATAAGCCTTCCGACATCCGCGCCGCAAATCATTTGATCCTTCCCGGAGTTGGTGCTTTTGGTGATTGTGTGGATGGCTTAAAATCAGTTGAAGGGCTTCTGCCCGAAATTAGAAAACAAGTTTTAATTGAGAAAAAACCATTTCTTGGAATTTGCGTTGGCATGCAAGTTTTGGCCTCAATTGGTTATGAAAATGGCGAACATCAGGGCTTGGGATTTATCAATGGCAAAGTTGAAAAAATCACCACACAAGAAGGCTTAAAAATTCCTCATATGGGTTGGAATGAAATCATGTTAAAACCAACCAAACATCCGGCTTTAAAAGATGTAAAAAATGGCGAACATTTTTATTTTGCCAATTCTTACCATTTCATTTGCCAAAATGAAAACAACGTATTGGCGCAGCTAGAATATGGCTCCAAGCTTAATGCAATTGTTGCAAAAGAAAATATTTTAGGTATTCAATTTCATCCCGAAAAAAGTGGTGAAGCTGGGCTTTTAATATTGAAAAACTTCCTGAACTGGCGACCATAAATCAAGATCAGATGAAAATCTCGCGCTTCATGTCGGAAGCATTATTCCATCCGCAAACTGGCTATTACCGCACTAAAAATCCTATCGGAAAAAATTCTGATTTCATCACCGCGCCAGAAATTTCTCAAGTTTTTGGCGAGCTTTTGGCGGTTTATTTATTGCATGTTGCAAGTGCGAAAAAAACCAAAATTGCGCTGGTTGAAATGGGAGCGGGAAAAGGCACTTTATTTTGCGATATTTTAACCGCGATAAAAAAGCTCTCCGATAAAAAAATTCCGCAAGCTGTTGATTTTCTTGAGCGCACAGCTTTTCATATTATTGAAATCAACGAAGTTTTGCAAAAAATTCAAAAAGAAAATCTGCAAAAATTTCAGGTAAAATGGCATCAAAAATTTGAAGAATTACAGCTTGCGCCCGAGCAAGAAATTTTCTTCATTACCAATGAACTTTTCGACTGTTTTCCAATCGATCAATTTGTACATACAGAAATTGGTTGGCGCGAAAGAATTATTAACAACAAAAATTTCGCACTCGCTCCTTTTGATCGAGAAATACATGATTTTGTCGAAAAAGAAATCGCAACTCTCGCGCCAATTGGCGCGGTTTTTGAATATAGTTTTGAAGCTCGAAATTTTATGACGCAACTTTGTCAAGCTTTGAATAGACAAGGTGGAATTGCCATCAACATTGATTACGGTTATATCAAAAATGAATTTGCCAACACGCTGCAAGCTATAAAAAATCATCAAAAATGCGATGTTTTAGAAACGCCCAGCGAAGCTGATATTACGGCATTAGTTGATTTTTCTGCCTTAGAAAAAATCGCCAAAAATTCGGCTTTAAACACTTCATTAATTTCGCAAGCGCAGTTTTTACAAAGCTTGGGAATTGAAGAAAGGCGACAAGCGCTTTTGGCTAATAAATCGCCAGAAAATCAAGAAAAAATAAACTTAGCAATTGACCGTTTGATTGATTCAAGTCAAATGGGCGATCTGTTCAAATGCCTCATTGTTTGGAAATAATCATGAAAGAAATTAACGAAAATATTAAATCTGAAGAAGTGCTTTCTGCGTCTTACGATTTTAGCTTGCGTCACGATTTTAGCGTTGAAGAAGTTTTGCAACTTTTTGCTTTGCCGTTTAACGATTTGATTTTTAAGGCGGCAGAAATTCATCGCCAATTTCACGACCAAAATAAAGTTCAAATCAGCACGCTTTTAAGCATTAAAACTGGCTCTTGTCCCGAAAATTGTAAATATTGTCCGCAGTCAGCGCATTACAACACTGGGCTTGAAAAAGAATCTTTAATGGAAATTAATAAAATTTTAGATGCGGCGAAATCAGCTAAAGAAGCAGGCGCTTCAAGGTTTTGCATGGGCGCGGCGTGGAGAAATTTGAACGATCGCGATGTTGATAAAATTTGCAACATCATTGACGAAGTTAAAAAAACAGGGCTCGAAACCTGTATGACGCTTGGAATGTTAAGTGATTTACAAAGTAAAAAACTCAAAGAAGCGGGATTGGATTATTATAATCACAACATCGACACTTCGCCGGAATTTTATTCAGAAATTATTACGACTCGCAATTTTGAAGATCGCTTAAACACTTTAAAAAATGTGCGCGAAGCCGGATTAAACGTGTGTTCTGGCGGCATTGTTGGTATGGGAGAAAAGTTGGAAGATCGCGCAAAAATGCTTATTATTTTGGCAAATTTGCCAACGCATCCGCAATCGGTTCCAATTAACATGTTGGTAAAAGTTGCGGGAACTCCGATGGATAAAGTTGAGGAATTAGATCAGTTTGAATTTATCAAAACAATTGCCGTTGCGAGAATTTTAATGCCAAAATCAGCGGTTCGTTTATCGGCGGGGCGCGAGAATATGAATGAACAAACGCAGGCTTTGTGTTTTTTGGCGGGAGCTAATTCAATTTTTTATGGTGAAAAATTATTAACCACGTCAAATCCAGAAATGGAGCGGGATAAAAAATTGCTTGAAAAATTGGGGATTGCTGGAAGATAATTAGAAAAACACCAACTAAATAAAGCTCAATTTATGACCGATAGAAAATTTCTTCTTACATCAATCCTTACCGCTCTTCTATTGTTAAACACCGTGTTGCAATTTTGTAATTTTAGGTTTGAAAGGGTTGATTTGCCAAACGTAACAAAAAAATTGGTTATAGATACGATTAAAGGTCAGCTTGCAGTAGATGCAAAAACCAAAGAAGTAAAAAATTTGGAAAATGTTTTAGATGAGATTTCTTACGCTAATCAACTTGGAAGACTTGATGCAATTTCGTTGCTGATTGCTGGGTTTGCTCTGATTCTGGGTTTTGGCGCGATTGCGGGGTTTATGCATATCAAAGAAGTTTCTGAAGGGATCGCGGAAAGAGAAACAAAAAGATGGCTTGATAGCGAAGAAGGCGGTAAGGCGATCGAAAAAGCAATTGAGAAGCACTCAAAGAGCAGGAGTGAGGCGGACAATAAAAAAGTAAGAGGAAAAGCTAAAGATAGAGGAAAAAGAGAAGCTACTGTTGATGAAGGTGAGCTTGTACCAGCGACTAAACAAAAAGATTAAGGAGTAAAAATGCAATCATTTTTAAAAGAATTATTAAGAACAATTCCAGTAAACATCGAGAGCCTAATAAGATCTGAAGACATTGCATTGCATAAAAACGCAACCAAAGAAGAAATTGGGCGTGGCATTAACAGGTCAAGTGGTGTTGAGGCTGACAATATTGGTCAAATTAGAAAAACTGCTGATGGCGGGTATCAAATTTTAATTCTTGGCTCTGACCACTATTACAGAAAAAGATTTACAATGGCTCATGAACTTGGTCATTACATGCTTCACAAAGATAGGATAGATAGATTGGGGTCAATTGCCGATTCAGAAGACTATCAAGGCATTAATGCTAGCGAAGAAAGAGAGGCAAATCTTTTTGCTGTGGAAATTTTAATGCCAGAAGACAAGGTAAGAGAAATTTTCTTAGAAACTATGCGAAATCAAAGTGATCAGAATCCAAGTGATCAAAAGACATTGGCAATAGAAGAAATGGCAAAAATGTTTCAGGTTTCAAAAGCCTCGATGAGGATAAGATTGCAGTCACTTGGTCTTATTTAATAACTATCCAACAACTAAAAATCGGAGCGAAATGTCAAAAATCGAAGAAAAATTATCAGCGCTTGGAATTATTCTGCCAACTCCAGCAGCGCCAGTTGCTAACTATGTTGGTTTCGTAAAATCGGGAAATAATGTTTTTATTTCCGGTCAACTTCCGCTTGAAAATGGTAAATTACAATCAATCGGAAAAGTAGGTTCAGAAATTTCTTTGCAAGAAGCTAAAGACGCTGCGCGTCTTTGTGCCATCAACATTTTAGCTCAATTAAAAGTTGCTTGCGACGGCAACTTGGAGCGCGTGGTTGGCTGCGTTAAATTAGGAATTTTCGTTAATGGTGATGCTAATTTCAAAGATCATCCAGCAGTTGCCAACGGCGCTTCTGATTTGATGGTTGAAGTTTTGGGTGATGCTGGCAAACATGCGCGCGCCGCAGTTGGTTCAGGCTCTCTTCCTTTTGGAGTTGCTGTTGAAGTTGATGCAATTTTTGAAATTAAATAATTAAAAAATGTCCGACCAAAAAACCACAGAACTCACTTTTAATGATGTTGTGCGTGCACATAATCGTATTCGCGATCACATCGAATATACGGGAATAATTTCCAATAAAAAACTCGATGAAGAACTTGGAGCTAAGGTTTTTTTTAAGATGGAAGATGTTCAAAAAACCAAGTCTTTCAAGGCTCGCGGCGCATTTAGTGCGATTTTGGCCTATCAAGAAGCTCATGGAAAATTGCCCGAAAAAATTGTTGCTCAAAGCTCGGGAAATCACGCTCAGGGCGTTGCTTATGCAGGAAAAATCCTTGATATTCCGGCTCTGATTTACATGGCAAATAATGTGTCGCTTTTCAAAATCGCGGCTACAAAAATTCTCGGTGCTAAAATTGTGCTTTGTGAAAAAAGGTCTGAAGCCAATCGTTTGGCAGAAGAAAAACAGAAAGAAGGTTATTTTTTCATTCATCCTTCTGATAATGACGATGTAATTGCAGGTCAAGGAACGGCAACTTTAGAAGCATTAAATGAAATTGATGAAGTTGATGCAATTTTTGCTCCTTGTGGCGGCGGTGGATTGGTTGTAGGATGTTATCTGGCATCGCTCAATCAAACAAAAATCCCTAAAGTTTTTGGATGCGAGCCTTTAAAAGCCAATGATGCGGCGATTTCGCTGCGTGAGGGAAAAATTTTCTCCTTTGAAGATTCTCCCGAAACCGTTGCTGATGGTGCAAAAACATTATCTATTTCAGCGCGTTGTTTTGAATATTTGAAAAAAACAGCTGGGATTTTGGAAATTCCTGAAGAGCAAATAATTTATTGGCGCGAAAGAGTAAGAGAGGTTTTAAATCATAAGATTGAATTAACCTCCGCGCTTGCAGTTGCGGGGGTTGCGCAATATATGAAAAAAAATCCGCAATTGGAAAATCAGAAATTTTTGGTGATAATTTCTGGTGGCAATTTTAGTGGATATGTTTTTTAGCTATACCAAATTAACTATCTCTTGATAGAGTTAACGAAGTATTTTTGAGGAAAAATTGCGACTGGAAATGTAAGCTGTATCAAGTGATACAGCGTCATTTTCTGAGCAAATTTTTACCAAAAAGACAAAGTTATGGCTATCAAGAGATAGTTAATTTGGTATAGTTCTTTCTTTGGTCTCTTTTGCTAAATGCTCCGCTTTAAATCCTAGAGCCACTAAATAAGTCTCCGAAGAATCCTTTCTTGATGAATTGGGCTTAAAATATTTTACCGTAGAAAAGTTTTTTCTAAGTTCTTTTAAAATTTCATCCGAACTTCCGCCTTGGAAAATTTTGCCAACAAAACATCCGCCATCGGATAAAATTTTCGATGATAAAGCCAGCGCTTCTTCTAAAAGCGCAATAATTCTCATGTGATCTGTTGTGTGATCTCCAGTTGTATTCGCAGCCATGTCGCTCAACACTATGTCGCATCTTCCGCTTTTATTGTGGGCAATGGTTTTTAGTAAATTAATAATTTTTTCCGGCGCATCTTCAGCTAAAAAATCTTGTTGAAAAAACATCACGCCGGGAAGCGAATCAATCTCAAGCAAATCCAAAGCTACCACATTTCCATCGCCAACTTTTGTAACTGCATATTGGCTCCAACCACCGGGTGCCGCACCTAAATCGACAACAATTTTTCCCTTTTTGAAAATCTTAAATTTTTCATCAACTTCAATAATTTTAAAAGCTGCGCGCGAGCGCCAGCCTTCAATCCGCGCCTTTTCAACAAATGGATCGTTGATTTGGCGCAACAGCCATTTTTGAGAAGATTTTTTTAAGCGTTTGGCTTTTTTTAATTGCTGGAATTTTTGTGGCACAGTTTTTTTAAAAATTAAATTTTTCTGGCTTTGTCGACCAGCATTACAGGAATATCATCTTCGATTTTGTAAGCCAGTTTTGATTCATAACAAATTAGCTCGCTATTTTTTTCGTCAAAAAACAATTCACTTTTGCATAAAGGGCAAACCAGAATTTCCAATAGTTCTTGCGTGATTTGTAAAGACATAAATTTCTTGAAAAGATTTTCGATAAACCTACTTTGCCCCGCTTTCTTTTTTAAATCAAATGGTTGGTCCTTTGAAAAAAATATTAACAATCGGAATTATTGGCGGCGGACAGCTCGGACGCATGACTTGTTTTTATGCGCATAAAATGGGTTTTCGCACTGTCGTGTTCACCGATCAAGAAAATTCGCCCGCTAGTTTTGTAACTAATGAAGTTATTATTGCTGATTATTCGAACGAAGAAGCTTTAAAAAAATTCGCTGCCAAAATTGATATTGCTACTTTTGAATTTGAAAATATTCCCTGCGAAGCGATTGAATTTTTGTCTTCGCAAGTTGAGGTTTGTCCAAATGCGCAAGTTTTAAAAGTTACGCAACATCGTATTTTAGAGAAAAATTTCTTGAATTCTATAGGCGTAAAAACTGCTGAATATTTTGAAATCAGAAGTCTTGAAACTTTGCAGGAAGGTTTAAAAAAATTCGGTAAAGCCATTTTAAAAACTGCGACAATGGGTTATGATGGCAAAGGACAATTTGTTTTGAAAAATGCTAAAGAAGCTGAAAATGCTTGGGATCAAGCTCGGAATCACAAATTAATTTTAGAAAAATTTTGTCCCTTTAATTCCGAAATTTCAGTTATTGTTGCGCGTTCAAAAAATAATGAAATCGCGGTTTACGAGCCATTGACCAACATTCATAAAAATAGCATTTTGGATGAAAGTATTTATCCAGCAAAAATTTCAGAAGAACTAAAAATAAAAGCGCAGGAAGTTGCGAAAAAAATTATTGAAAAACTCGATTTAATCGGAGTTTTGGCGGTAGAATTTTTTGTAATGGAAAATGAATTATTGGTGAATGAATTGGCGCCGCGACCACATAATTCAGGTCATTTTTCGATGGATGCTGCAATTACTTCGCAATTTGAACAATTAATCCGTGCAATTACAGGAATGACGCTTGGTTCAACCGAATTTCACTCGCACGGTTATATGAAAAATTTAATCGGTGATGAAGCGCAGGATTTGGAAAAATTTTATCAAAATCCGCGTGCAAAAATTCATCTTTACGGAAAAGAAAAAATTGCCGATGGAAGAAAAATGGGTCACGTAAATTTATTAAATTCAAAACACTAAAAAATGACAAAAGCAAAAACTTCTGTAAAAAAAGCGTCGCCTAAATCAGCTCTTCCCGACTTAAAATTATTGCCGCAAAAAAATGGCTTTCTTGGTGTCGAAGAAAAATATTTAGCTTCTCAAGATGACGCTAAAGTTGTGGTTGTTCCCTTCGGTTTAGAAAAATCAGTTAGTTATGGCGGCGGTACAAAAAACGGGCCGAAAGCAATAATCAAGGCTTCTTGGCAAGTTGAGCTTTTTGACGAAGAATTTTGGTGCGAAGCTTTTCGTCATTACGGTGTAGTTACAATGAAAGAGCCAGAAATTGATCGTTCTTCAGTGGCAAATTCATTAAAACAATTAGAAAAAATCACTCAACAAATTCTGGATGCCGGAAAATTTCCGTTAATTTTAGGCGGCGAGCATTCAATAACTGCGGGATCAATTCGTCCTTTCGTAAAAAAATATCCTGATTTAGCGATTTTGCATTTTGATGCTCATGCTGATTTGCGCGATGGTTTTGATGGCGAACATTATTCGCATGCAGCCGCGCTTCGTCGTGTGATGGATAATCCGATTTCAACTTTGATTTCATGCGGAATTAGAAATATTTCTGCCAGTGAAATTCCTTATTTAGAAGCTAATCGTCATCGTATCACAATTCATTACGGCAAAGATCGTAGGTCTTGGGATCCGAAAAAAATTGTTGCGCCACTAAAAGGTCGTCCAGTTTTTTTGACTTTTGATCTTGATGGTTTTGATTCAAGTTTAATGCAAGCGACCGGAACGCCAGAACCCGGTGGCGTAATGTGGGAAGATGCTTTGGATATTATTCGTGAAGCCAGCAAAATTTCAAATATTGTTGGTGCAGATGTGGTGGAATTAGCACCGGTGAAAGCGCTTCATTCCTGTGATTTTTTGTCAGCGAAATTGTGCTATAAAATTTTATCTTATGCGTTTTTGAATCGTAAAAAATAGATTTGCCAACTTTCGTTTTTCAAGATCTATATAATAATTTAAACTGCCGTCGAACATGATCAAAAAATCCGACTCTCTTTATACAATCGATGGCATTGAGATCAAGCGCGGACAGCGCCTCCGCGTTAATATCGACATGGGCAGCATTTACGATTTCACCGATGTTAAAATGCCAGTAGAAGTTATTCGTGGCAAAAAAGATGGACCAACACTTTTTGTTTCCTCCACAATTCACGGTGATGAAATTAACGGCATTGAAATAACGCGCCGCTTGCTTGATTCTGAAGCGATCAAAAATATTTGCGGCATGTTGATCGTAATTCCAATCGTAAATATTTTTGGTTTTAATGATCGTTCGCGTTATTTGCCTGATCGTCGTGATTTAAATCGTTGCTTCCCTGGCTTAAAAAGCGGCTCACTTACTTCGCAATTGGCTTATAAATTTATGCAGGAAATCGTTTTAAAATCTGATTTCGGAATTGATTTACACACTGGCGCATTTCATCGCTGCAATTATCCGCAAATTCGCGCTGATATTTCTGACAAAGTAACTCTTAACCTCGCTAAAGTTTTTGGTGCGCCGGTTTTAATTGGATCGAACTTGCGCGACGGATCTTTGCGTGCCGCAGTTACGCAAGCTAATATTCCGATGATTTTATTTGAAGCTGGAGAAGCACTGCGCTTTGATGAAGCGAGTATTAAAATTGGCGTTGATGGCATTTTAAATGTAATGCATGAAATTGGCATGATTAAAGCTAAGTCGAAAAAAGTGATAAATAAAAAAGTCTTTATTGCCCTTTCAAGTTCATGGGTTCGCGCACCTCACAGCGGAATTCATATCGCGCATCGTAAGTTAGGCGAGTTGGTAAAAAAAGGCGATGTGTTAGGAGAAATTTCAAATCCAATGGGCGATCACAAAACTCAAGTAAAAGCGCATGAAACCGGAATAATTATTGGAAAGTCAATGTTGCCTTTAGCGAATAAAGGCGATGCTTTATTCCATATTACCTGTGAAAAACAAAATGAAAAATTAATGACGCAAAATCAAATGCATGAACATTTTGAGAATGTTGATCCGGTGAATATTTAACAAAACTACGTCTCATGAAATTTTTGCAATTTCCCAAGTTGCTTTTTATTTTTGAAAGCCTACTTTGCCGCGCCTCTAAATTCAGGATGTCTTCACATAGAGAATTTTTCCAAAATTCAAATATTATACAAACCAAATGCCAAGAGCTTCTGTTATTGCCAAAAATTATGCGAAAGCTCTGTTTGTCGCGGCCAAAAAAAGCAACTCGGTTGATAAGGTCGCTGCAGAGCTGGAAGTTTTTAAACAAAACTTCAGCACTAGTTTCGCAAATGAATTAAAAAATCCAGTCATTGCCAAAAATGATTTGGTAAGAATTATTCAAGAAGTTACCCAAAAATTTGGGTTAGGAGCTTTGACTTCTAACTTCTTTGCATCAATTGTGCGCAATAGAAGATTGAACTTGTTCCCGGAAATTTACGAAGAATTTTCTCGTATCGTAAAATTACAAAAAAATATTTTGGAAGTTGAGGTTATCACCGCCGTAAAATCTGCTCAAACTCAGATTGAGCGCTTGAAAACATTGATCGAAAAAAAATATCCGGGCAAAATCGTTTCTATTAAAGAAACTGTTAAGGAAGAAATTTTAGGTGGTTTTCAAGTGAAAGTTGGTTCTGAGATCATCGATGCCAGTTTAAAAAATCAGCTTGCCAGTATAGGCAAAGAGTGCCTCGCGGCCATTAATTAATTTTTAATTTTAACAATAATAATCAAAACTAGTCATGGAATTTAAAGTTGAAGAATTTTCCAGTATTCTGCAAAAAAGCATCGAGAACTTTCAAAGCGCCGCAGAACTTAAAGAAGTTGGTGAAGTAGTAAAAGTTGGTGATGGTATCGCCAAAGTTTATGGTCTTGATAATGTGCAGGCGGGTGAACTTGTTGAGTTCGAATCTGGCGTGAAAGGAATGGCGCTAAACCTTGAAACTGACAATGTAGGTATCGTAGTTTTTGGCGATGCTCAAAAAATTAAAGAAGGTTCTTCAGTTAAAAGAACTGGTAAAATTGTGGAAGTTCCGGTTGGAAAAGGTTTGCTCGGACGCGTTATTGACGCTCTTGGAAACCCAATTGACGGTAAAGGTCCGCTTACAAATGTTGAAAATCGTCGCGTAGAAATTAAAGCACCAGGAATCATCGCCCGTCAATCAGTTTCTGAGCCAATGCAAACTGGCATTAAAGCTATTGACAGCTTGATCCCAATCGGGCGTGGTCAACGCGAACTTATCATTGGTGATCGTCAAACTGGTAAAACTGCAATCGTTCTTGATGCTTTTATCAACCAAGCGAAAGCTCATGAAGAAGGCGACGAAAAGAAAAAATTATATTGTATTTACGTTGCAATTGGACAAAAGCGCTCAACTGTAGCTCAAATCGTTAAAACTTTGGAAGAAGCGGGCGCCATGAAATATTCGGTTGTAGTTTCTGCAACTGCTTCAGAAGCTGCGGCATTACAATTTTTCGCTCCATATACCGGTTGCACGGTTGGTGAATTTTTCCGCGATAACGGAATGCACGCTTTAGTTGCTTATGATGATTTAAGTAAACACGCGGTTTCTTATCGCGAGATGTCACTTCTACTACGTCGTCCACCAGGACGCGAAGCTTACCCGGGAGACGTTTTCTATGTTCACTCTCGTTTGCTTGAACGCGCTGCTAAAATGTCAGATGAAATGGGCGGTGGATCACTAACTGCGCTTCCAATCATCGAAACTCAAGCTGGTGACGTTTCTGCTTATATTCCAACTAACGTGATTTCGATCACTGACGGACAAATTTTCCTAGAAACTGAACTTTTCTACAAAGGTATTAAACCGGCGGTAAACGTTGGTTTGTCTGTATCTCGCGTAGGATCAGCTGCTCAAACCAAAGCGATGAAACAAGTTGCGGGAACAATCAAGCTTGACTTGGCGCAATTCCGTGAACTTGAAGCTTTCGCTCAATTCGGTTCAGATTTAGACGCCGCAACCCAAAAATTGCTTGATAAAGGCCGTAAATTAACTGAATTATTGAAACAAAACCAATATTCGCCAATGGGTTTCGAAGAGCAAGTTGCCTCGATCTATGTTGGTGTTAAAGGCTACTTGGATAAAGTTCCGGCGAAAGAAGTGGTAAAATTTGAAACTGAATTTTTACGCAAATTACATTCTTCACATCCGGAAATTCTAGCTTCAATCAAACAAGAGCAAAAAATTACTGACACGAATGAAGCGGCATTGAAAAAAGTAATCGAAGAATTTCTTTCGATCTTTTTAAATCACGCACCGGCAAACAGTTTCGACCATGCTGGACTTTCTGACAGACTTGCTCACGATCAAAGTTAAAAATGGCTAATTTAAAAACTCTTAAAACCAGAATTAAATCGGTCAAATCAACGCAAAAAATGACCAAAGCCATGAAAATGGTGGCGGCGTCGCGTTTGAAAAAAGCCAAACAAGCGGTTGAAGCTTCTCGTCCATATGCTGAAAAAATTCAGGATATGATTGAGAGTCTTGCTTCAAACATAGCGGTGCGCGGCAATTTGAGCGAAAAATTTCCACTTCTTACCGGTAAAGAAAAAAATCATACTCATTTAGTTATAGTTTTTTCTTCTGACCGTGGTTTGTGCGGCGGCTTAAACAGCGCGACTGTAAAAATGACTAAACTTCGCATTAATCAATTAATCGCCGAAGGTCGTGAAGTAAAAATTTATTGCGTGGGCAGGAAAGCTTACGAGCAGTTGAAATCAGCTTACGGTGATAAAATAATTGACCATTCTTTTGGTGTTTTTAAAGGTCTGATCGATTTTAAAACTGCTCAAGATTTAGCCGAAAAATTTACCGAACTCTACAACCAAGGTGTTTTTGATATTGGTGAAGTGATTTACAGCAAGTTCAAATCAGCAATCGCGCAAGAGCAGATCAATAAACAAATTATTCCGGCTCAAATTAAATTTGATGCTGCGCAAGCAAATTTGGAATCGCCTTTAAGCTATGAACCAAGCGAAGAAGAAGTTTTGACTGAATTATTGCCAAAAAATTTGGCGATGCAGATTTACAACGAATTGCTTGAAAATAGTGCTTCAGAACAAGGTGCAAGAATGGCAGCGATGGAAGCTGCAAGTACAAATGCTGGTAAAATGATCAAAGGTTTGACGTTGGTTTATAACAGAACTCGTCAGGCTAACATTACGAAAGAATTGATCGATATTATTTCGGGTGCGAATACTATCTAGTCTATACCAAATTAACTATCTCTTGATAGCCATAACTTTGTCTTTTTGGTAAAAATTTGCTCAGAAAATGACGCTGTATCACTTGATACAACTTGCATTTCCAGTCGCAATTTTTCCTCAAAAAACTTCGTTAGCGCTATCAAGAGATAGTTAATTTGGTATAAGATTCTAGGTCGTCGAGACGCTGGTGGAAAAATCCAGTTTTCGTCTCGACGACCTAATTTTTTTGCGTTTATAAATTAAAAAGAATCACCTTCTGCAAATAAATGCAAAATCTCTCCGAACAAAATCTCTGGCTCAACATCGATAAACCAATCGGAATTTCCTCTGCCCGCGCTGTTGCAATTGTTAAAAGAATCACCGGAGCTAAAAAAGTTGGACATGGCGGAACGCTTGATCCATTTGCTTCAGGCATACTTCCAATTGCCATTAACAAAGCCACTAAAACCAGCGAAGCTTTAATGGGCGCGCGCAAAAAATATGGTTTTCGTATTACTTGGGGTGAATTTCGCGATACTGATGATGTTGAAGGCGTGGTTACTGAATCAAATTCTTTAAGACCCACAAATGCTCAAATAATTGCGGTTCTGCCTTTTTTTATTGGCAAGATAAAACAAGTTCCTTCGCGTTTTTCTGCCATCAAAATTAATGGTCAACGCGCTTATGATTTGGCTCGTCAAAATATTGAATTTGAAATTAAAGAACGTGAAGTTGAAATTTATTCCCTGAAATTAATTTCGAACAATAACGAGTTCGCTGAGTTCGAACTTGAATGCTCCAAAGGCACTTATATTCGTACAATTTCACGTGATATTTCTAAGAAAATTGGAGTTTGCGGATATGTTTCTGTGCTTACTCGTTTAATGGTTGGCAAATTCCATTACGAAAAAAGAATTTCGCTTGACCTCTTAAAACTGGTTGTTAGTTATGGCGGTCGTTTTTCGGATGGATCGCTGCTATCATTGCAGGATGTCCTTGTAGATTTCAACCAAGCTGGATGATCTATACCCAAACTGATTGAAGAAGTCGATTTTAAAAAAACCAAAATCTATTGCGGATGCAGCGATTCATTCGCTGCGTAGCAATTCAAAATTTGCCAAATTCGACATAAGTCGAATTTGATTAATCAGCTGAAAAATAGTTTTCTAAAAGTCTCGCTTAGGTCCTTCTGGTTTAAGCATAATTTAAATTCATTGTAAAAAATGTCACTTCTTACCAAATCAAAAAAAGAAATTGTTGCCTCTTTTGCTCAAAGCAAAACTGATACCGGATCTGTTGAAGTTCAATGCGCCCTTATGACTGGCCAAATTGAAAGCCTTACCGAGCACCTTAAAATCCACAAAAAAGATTTCTCTTCGAGAAGAGGATTATTAATTCTTGTTGGAAAAAGAAGAAGTTTGCTTGATTACCTAAAAGCTAACTCGGTTGAGCGCTACGAAAATCTTATCAAAAAATTAGAAATCAGAAAGTAAACCGATCCTTAAATTAATTAATCAAAAGCTGAAAATATGTTCAATGTTGTAAAAAAAGAAATTAACTGGAACGGCAAAATTTTGTCCTTGGAAACAGGCAAAATCGCTCGTCAAGCTAGTGGCGCAGTTCTTGCAAAATATGGCAATACTACCGTTCTTTGTGCTGTAACCGTTGCCAATAAAGCTGCCGAAGGTGCAGATTTTTTCCCACTTACAGTTAACTACCTAGAAAAATCTTATGCCGCCGGAAAAATTCCGGGTGGTTTTTTCAAGCGCGAAGCTAAACCTTCAGATGCCGCTACTTTAACTGCCCGCTTGATTGATCGTCCGATCAGACCAATGTTTCCTTCAAATTTCTATAATGAAGTAAACGTAGTTTGTACCGTTCTTTCTTACGATCCAGCTTGTACCCCAGATATTGTTGCATTGATCGCTGCTTCTGCGGCTCTTTCAATTTCTGAAGCTCCATTTTTGGAACCAGTTGCTGTTTCAAGGGTTTCAATCATTGATAATCAATTCGTATTAAACCTTAGCAATGAAGAAGCCAAAACAAGTCGTTTAGATCTAGTTGTTGCGGGAACTGAAAGCTCAGTTTTGATGATTGAATCTGAGGCTAAAGAAATTTCTGAAGTTGAAATGTTGGCTGCTCTTGACTTCGGTCACAAAGCTTTTCAGCCAGTAATTGAAATGATCAAAGAACTTCAAGCTGAATGTGGTAAAAAGAAAATTCTGCCTCCAGTTGAAGATTCTTCAGAAATTAAACAAGAAATCACCAATTTCATTGGGGATCGCTTAATCAACGCTTACAAAAAACAAGAAAAACAAGTTCGCGCAGGTGAGCTTGATCAGCTTTTTGCCGATATCAAAGCAAAATTTGTTACCGAAGAAAGTGGAGTTTCTGCCAATAAAGCTAAATCTTTATTCAAACTTCTTTCGCAAGAAATTGTGCGTAACGATGTTCTTAAAAATGCGATCAGAATTGACGGTCGTAAAACCGATCAAGTTAGACAAATTGATATCGAAACTGGCTTTCTACCGCAAGTTCATGGTTGCGCCCTTTTCACTCGCGGTGAAACCCAAGCTTTGGTTATTGCAACTCTTGGTTCAAACAAAGATGAGCAATTAATTGAAAATCTTGATCCGGGAATGTCGAAAGAATCTTTCATGCTTCATTATAATTTTCCTCCTTACTCAGTTGGTGAAACTGGACAAATGAAGCCGCCTGGACGTCGTGAAATTGGTCATGGTAAATTGGCTTGGCGTGCTTTGAATCCAGTTTTCCCTGGCGCTGCCGAAAATTTCTCATACACAACTCGTATTGTTTCTGAAATCACTGAATCAAACGGTTCGTCTTCAATGGCTACAGTTTGTGGCGCTTCTCTGGCTCTTATGGATGCCGGCGTTCCAATCAAAGCTCCAGTTTCTGGAATCGCGATGGGATTGATCAAAGAAGGCAATGAATATGTTATTCTCTCCGACATCATGGGTGATGAAGATCATTTAGGTGACATGGATTTTAAAGTTGCAGGAACCAGAAACGGCATCACTTCTTTACAAATGGATATCAAAATCAACGGCATCAATGCAGATATCATGCAAAAAGCCCTTGAGCAAGCTAATGCTGGCAGGCTTCACATTTTAGAAAAAATGGAAGCAGCTATGCCAACAGCCCGAACTGAATTGAACGTAAATGTTCCGAAAGTTGAAACTATGACTATCCCGCAAAAGAAAATCCGTGAAGTTATCGGATCTCGTGGCGCGGTAATCAAAGAAATCTGTGCCGTTTCCGGCGCAGTGGTTGATATTGAAGACACTGGCATAATCAAAATTTCTTCTAACAGCAATGACTCAATCAAAAAAGCCATTGCCATGATTCATGAAATCACTTTTGAGCCTGAAATTGGTGATATATATGAAGGTCCGGTAGTCAAAGTTATTGATGCTGGTGCTTTCGTTAGTATTTCTAACAATCGCGATGGTTTCATTCATATTTCTGAACTTGCCGAATATCGCGTTGATTTCGTTGAAGACGTAATCAATGAAGGCGATATTGTTAAAGTTAAAGTTATCGGTTTTGACAAAAAAGGTCGTCCAAAATTAAGCTTCCGTTGTGTAGATCAAGCTACGGGAGAGGATATTTCTGACCGCATTCCAAACAAACCACAAATGATCGACGAAAGAGAGTCTAGTGGTCGTGATGATCGTCGTGGTGGCGATGATCGTCGTGGTTCTCGTGATCGTGATGACCGTCGCGATGACAGACGAGGTGGCGGACGTGATCGTGACGACAGACGTGGTGGCTCAGATCGCCCAGATCGCCCAGATCGTGATGATCGCCGTGGTGACGACCGTCGTAGTTCATCTCGTGATCGCGATGATCGTGATGACAGGGACGGCGGCGTTAAAAAACGCAGAGGTTTCTTTGGTTAATAATTAAGGCGTAGCTTTAATTAGAAGAATTGAGTCGAAAAATCGGGCAATCTCGATTTTTTCGACAAAATTAACCAAAATTAAAAGGCGGGCCACAAGGTCCGTCTTTTTTTGATAAAAATATACCAAATCTGAAAATGCCAATTGCCCAAAATAAATTAGAACAACTTCTTCAGGAAAATTTCCCTGATGCACAAATAACAGTCACAGCTTTAGTTGCGGACGACAATCATTACAGCGTAAAAATAATTGATAAAATTTTTGCTGGCAAAACAAGAGTTGAGCAACATAAGATGGTTAATAGCGCCCTAAAAGAGATTCTTGGTGATGTTTTACATGCCATGCAGCTTTCAACTTCAGCAAATTAATTTATGACTAATATTCTAGAAAAAATTCAGCAAACAATTTCCTCAAACGATGTAGTTCTTTACATGAAAGGCACTAAAGATTTCCCGCAATGCGGATTTTCTGCGGCTGTAGTACATGTTCTGAAAACTTTAGGAGCTAACTTTCATGACGTTGATATTTTGCGTGATGCAGAAGTTAGGCAAGGCATTAAAGAATATTCAGACTGGCCGACAATCCCGCAACTTTACATCAAAGGCGAATTTATCGGCGGCTGTGATATTGTAAAAGAAATGTTTCAATCAGGCGAATTGCAAGAATTATTGAAGGCGAAGAATATTATTAATTAATTTTTTTCAAAAAATCATGTCCGACGACCTCGCAATCGAAATTTCTTCTTTAAGTAAAACCTACAAAAAATCAAAAAGATCTCCTGAAAAAATCGCCTTAAAATCTATCGATTTAAAAATTAAAAAAGGCTCATTCTTTGGTCTTTTAGGTCCAAATGGCGCGGGCAAATCAACCATCATTAATATTCTTGCTGGATTGGTAAATAAAACTGCAGGCGAAGTAAAAATCGGCGGCATTGATATTTCAAAAAATCCTCAAGCGGCAAAATTTAAAATCGGAATTGTGCCGCAAGAATTAATCATCGATCCGTTTTTTAATGTTTATGAAACTTTAGAAATTTACGCCGGCTATTATGGAATCAGAAAATCCGATCGCAGAACTGATGAAATTATTGAAGCTCTTGGTTTGAAAGATAAATTTAACGCAACGCCGCGTAGCCTTTCCGGCGGAATGCGTCGTAGGCTTTTAGTTGCAAAAGCATTGGTTCATAATCCCGAAATTTTAGTGTTAGATGAGCCAACTGCTGGCGTTGACGTTGAATTGCGCAATCAACTTTGGAATTATGTAAAAAAATTAAATCAAAGCGGCACCACGATTTTACTTACAACCCATTATCTCGAAGAAGCGGAAGAGTTATGTGATGAATTGGCGATCATTAATCGCGGACAAGTAATCGCTTATGACCGTAAAGAAAATTTGATGAAATCTCTTTCTAGTAAAGAATTAATAATCAGCTGTGACGCTGAAATTACACAGGATCTTGCGACTTTATTTCCCGATCTTGCTTTGAAACTTTTGGCGAAAGATAAAATTTCCATCACTTACGATCCAGAAAAAATTGAAGTGGAAAAAATTCTGCGCATCATTTCTGATAATCAAATTCGCATCAAAGATATTTCTACTCAGCAGCCGGATTTGGAAGAGATTTTTAAACATCTAATTAAATCAAATTAATGAAGGACCTTATCAGCATAGATCAGCTTTCACTTCAAGATGTAAATGCAATTCACGCTGCTGCAGAAGATTTTTTTAAAAAAAACTCAAAAGATGAAAGCCTGCTTGGAAAAATTCTGGTAAATTTCTTTTTTGAAAATTCAACACGCACCAGAACTTCATTTGAAATTGCCGCTAAACGCTTGGGCGCAAAAGTTGTAAATATCGACATTTCACTTTCGTCACTCAAAAAAGGTGAATCAATTATCGATACTGCAAAAACAATAAATGCCATGAACCCAGATTTTGTGGCAATTCGTCACAATGGCAGTGGAATTTGCCAGTTGTTGAAACAATATATTTCTGCATCATTAATTAATGCTGGAGATGGAACTAACGAACATCCGTCGCAAGCTTTGCTTGACACATTCGTGATTAAGCAGCATAAAAAAAATTTACAAAATTTAAAAATTGCAATTTGTGGAGATGTGTTGCACTCAAGAGTAGCGCGCTCAAACATAAAGTTGTTAAAAAAATTTGGGTGTGAAGTTCGTGTAATTACGCCATCAACTTTAATCACTCGTGATTATAAAAATTGGTTAAAAGAAATTTGGAATGTTGAAGTTTTTGAGTCTCTAGAAGCAGGAATTTCCGAAGTTGATGTGATTATGATGTTGCGCATTCAACAAGAAAGAATGCAAGGTTGCTACATTCCGTCACTAACAGAATATTTTAAGCTTTTTGGCCTTAATCATGAAAAGTTAAAAGCTGCCAAGCCTGATGTTTTGGTGCTTCATCCCGGCCCGATTAATCGCGAAGTTGAAATTTCTTCAGCGCTGGCAGATGATGAAAAAGTTAGTTTGATATTAGAGCAAGTTGAAGCTGGTGTTGCGGTCAGGCAATCAATTTTGAAGTTTCTTTCTTAGAGCCTGTCCTAAATCTTTTTTAATCCCATATTTCATCCTATTTTTGCTTATTTTGGCACAATTTTCACTGCGTCTTCGAACAGTAAAATCAAGGGTTTGGTTAGGGTAAAAAATTTGCAAAAGATTTCTTATTTACAAATAAAAAATTGTTTCTACTTTGCGCCCTCTTTTTAAAAAATTGCGTTTGAAAATTATGCTGCGGCACCAGTAATTCCAAGGGTTCGCGGGGGTTCAAAAATTCAGACAAAAATTAAGTCTTTTTATCTTCTTTTACTTAATTTTAGGGCTAAATTTTTTTAGTTTCTATCAACCCGACAAAGAAATGGAACAAGAGCAAGAACATGATCGAGCGGCGAGCTCAAAAATTCACTATCTGTTTAACGCCAAAAAACCCAACAAGGGAGTAAAGCAATCGAAAAAAAGTTCAGCTAAAAAAAGTCTCAGCACAATTGAAGCTCAGGTTTTAGAACTTAAACCATCGATCCCAATTTATTTTATCCGCCCAAATTCCATTAAGCGCGCAGTTAAATTTTTCGTAGAAAATTTCCGCACGTCAAAACATGAAAGCGACATTCTTTATTCTGTAAAAAGCAATCCTGATGCAACTGTTTTGCGTCACTTATTTAACTCGGGAATAAAGCATTTCGACGTTGCGTCAATGGCTGAAGTTAAATTGATTAACGAGCTTTTTGGTGATGTTGCAAAAATGTATTTCATGCATCCAATCAAATCGCGTGAAGCAATTTTTGATGCTTATTTCAATCACGGAATTCGCGATTTCTCGCTCGATTCTTTTGATGAATTGCAAAAAATTTTAGAAGTTACCAAAAATGCTAAAGATCTTGGTTTGCACATGCGTTTGGCAATTCCAAATTCACATGCGGCAATTGATTTGTCAGGCAAATTTGGCATTCTTCCTTCCGAATCAATCGGACTTTTGCGAAAAATTCGTGCTCATGCACAAAGACTTGGAATCTGCTTTCACGTTGGTTCGCAATGTATGGAACCAAGCGAATATAGAAACGCGATTACAATTGCTAAAGAAGTTATCGAACAAGCTAAAGTTAAACTCGATGTTATTGATATTGGCGGCGGTTTTCCGTCATCCTATCCGGGCATGACTCCACCAAACTTGCAGGCTTATTTTGATGAAATTTTCGATTCAATTCAAGCTTTAAAACTTGATAAAAATTGTCGTATCTGGTGTGAGCCGGGTCGTGCTTTGGTTGCAGAATCTGGCTCGCTTTTAGTTCGCGTTGAAGCCAGAAAAAAAAGCATGCTTTATTTGAACGATGGAACTTATGGCGGTTTGTTTGACGCGGGTTTTCCCGGTTTTATTTATCCGGTAAAGGCGCTTAGAATCAAAGAAGGCAAAGAAAAACTTTGCCCGAATAACGCAGTCCCTTTTGGTTTTTATGGCCCAACCTGCGATTCACTTGATTCAATGAAAGGTCCATTTTATTTGCCAGAAAATATTGCTGAAGGCGATTACATCGAAATCGGTCAACTTGGAGCTTACTCGCGCAGCATCAGAACTGAATTTAATGGTTTTAATAAAAACCTACAAATTGAAGTTGCGGACGAGCCTTTAGTTTCAATGTATAAAAACTTAGTAGAAAAGCAGAAAACCGAAAGATCATCTGCTTAAAACCCTTTCCCAACTCAATTATTTATCAAAAAATGGTAACTAAAAAAGAACTTTTAAAGCGCCAAGTAAAACATATCGACATCACATCTTTTGATGCGCGCCCGATTATTGATCAGATGGATCACATGTCTTTCACTTCGCGCGATCTTGCTCGCGCGACTGAAATTTTTAACATGATGTTGAAAGACAAATCATGTTCTAACATTCTAACTTTAGCTGGCTCAACTTCCGCTGGCGGTTGTATGAAAGTTTACGCCGACATGATTAAATTCGGCATGATTGATGCAGTTGTTGCAACAGGCGCTTCAATTGTTGATATGGATTTTTTTGAAGCTCTTGGTTTCAAACATTATCAAGGAACTCCATTCATCGATGACCAATTTTTACGCAAAAATTACATCGACAGAATTTACGATACTTACATCGATGAAAAAGATTTACAAAATTGTGACAATGTAATTTACAAAATCGCTAACTCTTTGGAAGCTCGTCCTTACTCATCTCGCGAGTTTATCTGGGAAATGGGAAAATATCTAAAAAAACACGGCAAAAAACAAGAATCTCTAATTGAACTTTGCTACGATTATAACGTGCCGATTTTCTGCCCAGCTTTCACTGATTCTTCTGCTGGTTTTGGACTTGTTTTGCACCAAGTTAAAAATCCAAAAAAACACATGACCATCGATTCAATCGCTGATTTTAGAGAATTAACCGACATCAAAATCAAAGCTGGAACCACAGGTTTGTTGATGGTTGGCGGCGGTGTTCCCAAAAACTTCGTACAAGATACTGTTGTTTGCGCAGAAATTTTAGGCGTTGAAGCTGAAATGCATAAATATGCCATTCAAATTACAGTTGCCGATTCTCGCGACGGCGCTTGCTCTTCTTCAACTTTGAAAGAAGCTTGTTCTTGGGGTAAGGTTGATACAACTTTCGAGCAAATGGTTTTTGCTGAAGCTACTTCAGTTGTTCCTTTATTGGCTTCCGATGCTTATCACCGTCGCTTCTGGAAGAAGCGCAAAAGAAGAGAATTTGGAAAACTATTTGCTAAGAAAAAATAATTTATCTTAATAATTTTATTGAGCCGCCTTTCTAATAAATCAGGAAGGCGGTTTTTTTATTGCCATTTTTTAGTAAAATTTCTATCTGCCATACCAAAACACAAATTTATACTCCCAGCAAACAAAGGATTTTTGAGGAAAAATTGCGACAAAGAATAACACTATATCAAGTGATACAGTGTTATTCTTCGAGCAAATTTTTACCAAAAAGACAAAGTTGGTTGGGAGTATAAATTTGTGTTTTGGTATAGCATAAATATTATTGCAAAAAAATAACCGGAAGTTTTATTTCTAAAAGAGTTTCCGTGAATTACTTTATTTGGTTATGCAAAATTTAGTTCGTAAATTTTCTTCGTTCTTAGATCAGGATTTAATAAACCGTTGTTCCAAGATTTTAACAATTAGATCATTGCGCGATATAGATGCTAAAGAATATGGTTGTTCTCAGATTTATATTCCGGGACGACCATTTGCTCCTTTCGGCTATAATTATAAGATGATATTAGGATTCACATCATCAGAAAATCTGGTTGCTACTCAGAATCTTTATAGCACTTCAGACACCAGTTATGCGCTAGATTGTTTATCATATAATGTTATTTCGGGCAAGTCTTTAGGATATTTAGTCGGAGAATATCCTTCAATTATTATGGAAACAGAAGTGTCGTCGGGAGAAAAAATTGCTCTGATTTCTCATGAAGGTCAGGAAGAGAAAGTAATTAATAGAATTCATGAAGAGGCCATGAGAAGGGGATTAAAACATTATTTATTTGGAGATAAGAAATGGAGTTATTTGTCTGAAATTAAAGAAAATGGTGAAAAAGTTCCGGCAAGTTTTGGAGGTGAAATTATCTCTTTTGATGAACGAGACAGAACTAAGGAAGAATTAAAAGTTGATATGGAGAATCTTAAAGCAACTTATAATAACGAAATAGATAGACGTGCTCTTGAATTACAACATCTTATAAAGATGGATAGTATGACAAGTTTTTCAAAAATAATAGCAATTGATCTTGATCAAAGAGCGCTTCAGATTAATCCAAAATATATGGAATTGTTAAAGCAAAAAAAACAGGCGGAAGAAGAGCAAAATAAAAAACAGAATCCCTCACCTTCTATAAAAAAGCGGGATGAAATAATAGTAGATAATATGATTAGTAGTTTATCATTTAAGGATGATTGGAATCGTGGTGGATATGATTAATATAGGCTGTTACCAACATTTTTGATAAGATTCAATAGCTCAATCTTTGTAATTTATTGGGTTTTTTCTGGACAAAAATCAGTCGACAAATAACTTCTAAATTCATCATCATTCTTAATTTACTTTTCGAAAATTTCTAAAATGCACCAACAAAAATCAATCTCGCGAATCATATTGCTGCATCTAATCGCGATCTTGTTTGTGATTATGAATGTGTCCGACATCAGAATTGCCGGTCTTTCCGACTTGATTCCGCTTTTTGACCTGATGATTATTTTTTATTTCGGACTTTTTAAAAATACTTTTTCAATTGGGTTTATTTTTATACTCGGAATTTGGAATGACGCCTTAAACGGCGCTCCTCTTGGCACCACAGCTTTATGTTATATTTTGCTGATCAAGTTATTTTCGTTACTTAATCACAAAATGATGATTAAGGAAAATTTTATCCAAATTTGGCGCCAGTTTATGGCATTTTGTTTTTTATTTTTATTGATGAAATACGCCATTTTATCTGCTTTCAACGGCGAATTTTTAAATGTAATTACACCAATTGTGCAATTTGTATTATCGTCAGTACTTTACATCTTAATGCATAAGTTTTTCGACTACTTAAGTCAAAAATTGTTAGAGGATAATTAGTGCTTCGCGACATCCGTAAAAACAAAATTTTCAATCGCCGTGCCTTGGTTTTAGGAAGCGCGCAATCAGTTTTGGCGGGTGCTTTGGTAATGCGCTTGAGCTACTTGCAATTATGGAAACATGAAGAATATTCGATCCAATCTGATTCAAACCGTATTAAGCCAGTAATTAATCCAGCGCCGCGCGGAACTGTTGTTGATCGTCACGGATTTTCGCTTACCAAAAATGACAGCAACTATCGTCTTTTGCTTTATCTTGATCGCAAAAGAGATGTCGATCAATTAGTTGCCAAGCTTACAGAAGTGCTTGATTTAAGCGATGAAGCTAAAAATATTTTCGTTACTAAAATCAAAAATGCTCGTCGCAAAAGTATCATTTCTTTGATGGATAATTTGGGCTGGGATGATTTGGCGCGCATTGAAACCAACGCTCATTTATTGTCGGGCGTTTCAATCGAAAGCGGTATTATGCGCCGCTATCCTTATCCTTCTGAAACCGCGCATTTCTTGGGTTATGTTTCACTTCCGTCGGAAAAAGATATTGATGAAAATGAGCAAAGTCTTTTCATGCATCCTGATTTTCGTATTGGAAAATTTGGTTTGGAGAAAACTTTTGATGAACCTCTGCGCGGAAAATATGGTGTAAAATATGTTGAAGTTAACGTGCATGAAATTCCGCTACGAACTCTTTCGATTAAAGCGCCAATCGAAGGTTCTCGCTTGCATTTAACAGTTGATTTCGGTTTGCAAAAATACGTTACCGAAAGAATTAAAGATGTTGTTGCTTCAGCTATAGTTTTAAATGTTAAAACTGGTGAAATTCTAGCATATGCTTCCAGCCCAACTTTTGATCCTAATAACTTCGTTGAAGGTGTTTCCAAAGAATATTGGAATCAGGTAAACACTGATCCACGCAAGCCATTAAGTAATAAGCCAATTTCTGCAACTTATCCGCCGGGCTCAACTTTTAAATTAATGGTGGCTTTGGCTGGGCTTGAAAGTGGCTTTAATCCAAACACTAAAGTTTTTTGTAATGGCTCTTATCAATTCGGAAAAAGAGCCTTTCACTGTTGGAAAGAAGAAGGTCACGGATCGTTGGATTTAATGGGTGGAATCATGCATTCTTGCAATACTTATTTTTTCACTTTAGCTAATCAAATTGGTTATGAAAAATTCACCGAAATGGCGAAGCGTTTTGGCTATGGCGAAAAAATCGATATTTCTCTTTACGGCGGAAAAGTTGGAAATGTTCCATCTGACGAATGGAAAAGAAAAGTTCTTAAACAGCCTTGGGTTGGAGGCGACACTTTAAACACTGCGATTGGACAAGGTTTTGTTTTGGCAACGCCGCTGCAAATGGCATTGGTTACGGCGCGAATTGCCAATGGCGGAATTCCGATCAAGCCTTATCTGGTGCGCAACCACAATATTTTTAAACAATTCGACACTTTAAAAAACGAACCTTTGATTGCAGAAGCGCATATTAAATTTGTTCAGGAAGGAATGCGTCGCGTAGTTAACGAACCGGGTGGCACGGCTTACGGAAAAAGAATTGAAGTTAAAGGCTTTGAAATGGCGGGAAAAACCGGAACTTCGCAAGTGATTTCCAAACGCGAAAAAGAAATGTCGAAAGAAGAAAATGCTGCCAACGCCAATCACGCAATTTTCGTTGGTTTCGCGCCGTTTGAAGATCCTAAATATGCAATTTCAGTTGTGGTGGAGCACGGCGGAGGAGGCTCTGCAACTGCGGCCCCAATTGCCAAAGATATTATGATGGAAGTTCAGGGTTTGAATAAAAATCCTTTTGCGAAAAATTAGTAGCGATTTTTACTTAATTCTTGCTTGCACTTTGTTTTTGAATTTCTAAATTGCGCGCCCTTCTTGGAAAGGCTCTCTCCTATTTAAAACTTCTTTTTAAAATGAAAAACACGGGAAAAATCACGCAGGTAATTTCTGCGGTTGTGGACGTAGAATTTGAAAACGGTGAAATGCCGGCTATCTACAACGCTCTTGAATGCTTAAATAATGGCAAAAAATTGGTTCTTGAAGTTGCTCTTCACATCGGTGAAAAAACCGTTCGTACAATTGCGATGGACTCAACCGAAGGATTAACTCGCGGCGCTGAAGTTATCGACACTGGGCGGGCAATTTCTGTTCCGGTTGGTGAAGCAACTCTTGGTCGTATCATGAACGTAATTGGCGAGCCAATTGATGAAAAAGGCGCAATTGAATCTGCGGAATTAAATCCAATTCACGCCCCAGCTCCTGAGCTTGTTGATCAAGCAACTGACACTGAAATTCTGGTAACTGGCATTAAAGTTATCGACCTTTTGGCTCCATATTCTAAAGGTGGAAAAATTGGTTTGTTTGGTGGCGCTGGCGTTGGTAAAACAGTTTTAATCATGGAATTGATTAACAACGTTGCCAAAGCTCACTCTGGTTATTCAGTGTTCGCTGGTGTTGGTGAAAGAACTCGCGAAGGAAATGATCTTTATCACGAGATGATTGATTCTGGTGTAATTGACATTAAAAATTTAAAAAATTCAAAAGTAGCACTTGTTTACGGACAAATGAATGAACCACCTGGAGCCCGCGCCCGCGTTGCTTTGACAGGTCTTACTCAAGCTGAATATTTCCGTGATAAAGAAGGTCGCGACGTACTTTTCTTCGTCGATAACATTTTCCGTTTCACGCAAGCTGGTTCTGAAGTTTCTGCATTGTTGGGTCGTATTCCTTCAGCTGTAGGTTATCAACCAACTCTTGCGACAGAAATGGGTATGATGCAAGAACGCATTACTTCAACTAAACGTGGTTCAATCACTTCAGTTCAAGCAATTTACGTTCCAGCTGACGACTTAACTGATCCAGCTCCAGCGACTTCATTTTCGCATTTGGATGCTACAACAGTTCTTTCTCGTCAAATCGCTGAAATCGGTATTTACCCAGCAGTTGATCCACTTGATTCAACCTCGCGCATTCTTGATCCGCGCATCGTTGGTCAAGAGCATTATGATGTTGCTCGTGAAGTTCAAAAAACTTTGCAAGCTTACAAATCTTTACAAGATATTATTGCAATTCTTGGTATGGATGAACTTTCTGAGGAAGATAAACTCACAGTTGCTCGTGCGAGAAAAATTCAACGTTTCTTGTCGCAACCTTTCCACGTTGCTGAAGTTTTCACTGGCGCGCCCGGAAAGCTGGTAGCTTTGAAAGATACGGTGAGTAGCTTTAAAGAAATTCTCTCCGGCAAATATGATTATCTTCCAGAATCAGCTTTCTACATGGTTGGTGGAATTGACGAAGCAATTGCTAAAGGCGAAAAACTTTTGAATGAATCAAAATAGTTTCATGGCTAATTTAAATCTCGAAATCACCTCTCCAAAAGGCATTCTCTTCCAAGGAGAATGTTTTATGACAACCATTCCTTCATCTGAAGGTGAAATGGGCGTTATGTTTGGTCACGAATCAGTTGTAGCAGCTCTTAAAGCTGGTGTAATCACGATTTATGATGACAAGCAAGCTATTGTTAAAACCATTGAAATTAATGGCGGTTTTGCCGAAGTGCAAAATAACAAGAAATTATTGGTGTTGGTTGATTAATTCTTTGTTGAAAGAAAGTTATTTTAAAAAAGCCTTAGGGAAATTTTCCTAAGGCTTTTTTTCCGTCTGCAAAAAAATTTTCAGAGTCTTTTGCGACAGAATCTTTCAGGTCATCGAGCAATTTTTATAAATTTAATTTATGGCGTTAATCAAAGCTGACATCGCAAACATTTTCCTAATGATAATCTCTGCCATTCTGGCGCTGCTTTTGCCATTTGAACTCTTTCTAATCTCATACGCAATCTTAGGTCCACTTCATTATTTAACTGAAATTTCTTGGCTGCATAAAAAGCAATATTTTGTGTCTAGAAAGAAAGATTATTTTCTGCTTTTAGCTGTCAGTATTATCATCGCAGCTTTGGTTTTATTGATAAATCTTTGGCCGTTATTTAAAGATTTAATTTCGGTTGAAAATTTTTTTAATGCCAAAAAATTAGATAAAAACGAGTTCCAAAACGAAATTTATTCATGGGCGTCAGCTCTTGTTTTTCTAGCTTTCGCAACCGCTTTTATTGCAACTTTTGTGAAAGATTGGTGGTTTAGAACTAATGCTTTTGTGGTGACAATGATTCTGCTTTTAATTTTCAAAGGAACTTGGACTTACAGTGTGATTTTTGGCGTTTTGCTCACAACCGTAATTCATGTTTGGTTATTTACAGGAATTTTTATTTTATCAGGTGCAATCAAAACTAGAGCGCTTTCGGGCTATATTTCTTTCGTAGTTTTTCTGCTTTGTTCAATATCTTTTTTATTCATTTCGCAAAGCAATTATATTGCTGTAAAATATGCGGCAGAAATTTTTCAGGGTGGAAATTTTGGACTTAACGAAATTATTTTTCGAATTTTCAATATTACTTTTCAGCAACAAGATCTGATTTATTCCAGTCTTGGAATCAAGATTCAAAGTTTTATAGCATTCGCCTACACTTATCATTATTTAAACTGGTTTTCAAAAGTTGAGATCATCAAGTGGAATCAAGTGCCACAGAAATTTTTAATCGCTTCCGGAGCAATGTGGCTGGCATCAATCGCGCTCTATGCTTATGACTATAAAACCGGATTTTATTTTCTGTTTTTTTTAAGCATGATGCATGTGTTTTTGGAATTTCCGTTGAATTTTCATTCAATCAGATCGGTGTTTGCGAGAAGTAAAATATAGTTGATTGATGTAGCTTTAATTATAAAGCACTATAACCACGCCTGAACCTCCAGCAAAACCAGGGTTATCATTACTATCAGCTCCACCACCGCCACCACCAGTGTTAGATTGGCCTGCAGAACCTGGAGCTCCACCACCACCTAAACCACCAGTTCCTGCTGTTCCACCAGTGCTAAAATAATGAGATCCACCACCGCCGGCGTAATAATTTGAATTGCCAATTACAATACATTGGGCACCAGAACCACCATCTCCACCTTTAATTGAAGTTCCATTTTGGCCGGCTCCTCCAGCGCCGCCACCGCCACCGGCACCATAATTTGGATCAGAAGTCGAATTAAGACCACCAGAATTTCCTTGGCCTGAAGTTCCAGTGGCAGCTGCAAAAGGATTTCCGGAAATACCAGCGCCACCACCTGATCCACCACCACTAACTGCGGAACTACCTCTTCTGCCACCACCACCACCACCTTTGGCTGTCAGAGTTGTTGTTCCTGCAAATATTGAATTTCCACCAGCTCCGCCATCAGAAGCAACTTCAACTCCCCCAACACCAGCTGTGCCACCAGCTCCTACTGTTACAGTAACGCTTGAAGAAGCTAATACTGAGAAGCTATTGTTACATATTAATCCACCACCACCACCACCAGCTCCACCGGAGTCGGAATAACCTCCCGATCCACCTCCACCTCCACCAACTACCAAAACTTTGACAGTTTTATTCATAGGACAAGAAAATGTTCCAGAGGCTATAAAGGTATGGATATATGACCCCGGAACCGAAGTTTGGTCAATAGCTCCGCCGCTACAAATTTGAAGAATGCAATTATTGGTTACAGATCCTAAAGTAGTACCGCTACATGTGTAATTAATAGTTCCGACATAATTTGTAGCATTACACTGCCTCGATGTAGTACCAGAATTAACCTTAGTCCCTTCACTTATTCCGGTAACGCCATTAATTGTACATTGTAATATGCATCCTCCACTTCCATCTGAGGCATAACCATTCGCCGTATCACAATTTGCACAGTTTGTACCAGCATATCCCGTTGCGCAAGGGCATGTTCCCGTGATCGCAGTTCGATTGGAGCAAGTATAAGCAAATCCGCTGCTTGAGTAATTACTTGCGGTGTTGCAGTTTATTATTCCTGATCCCGATGCTACAGTTCCTGTGCTTGGACTTCCTCCTGTTACGTTGTAATTACAACTCAAAGTACATGCTCCACCCAATAAAGAATATCCAGCTGCCGTATTACACCCACACATGCTTGGAGAAGCTGATAAAACTCCAGTCCCAGCTGAGCAGCTTAAAGCTACAGTTCCGGCATATCCTGTAGCTCCGCATGTTCCGGTTGTTGATGTTCCATCAGCTACTGTGCTTGGGGAAGAAAGTCCAACTACACT
>CAMAXU010000013.1 GCA_945862455.1 Rickettsia typhi
ACGTAACAGGAGGAAGTCCAAGCACAGGAACTGTAGCATCGGGATCAGGAATAATAAACTGCAATATCGCAAGTAATTACTCAAGCAGTGGATTTGCTTATAACTGTAATGGCGGAGCTGCAATTACGGGAACATGCCCTTGTGCAACGACGGGATATACTGGTGAAAACTGCTCAACATGTGATACGGCTAATGGTTATGCTTCGAATGGAAGTGGCGGATGCGCATTGCAATGTACAATTAATGGGGTAACTGGAATCACAAATGGAACCAAAGTTAATACTAATTCAATTAGTTTACCCTGTAACGCCATTGGTGCCAGCGGGTCTATTACTTATACTTGCTCTAATGGTTCTTTGAATAATTTAGTTAATAACTGCGTTATGACATCTTGCACTGGTGGCAACATAATTAACACAACTGCCTATCCCGGTGACATTATTCACGCATTTACTTCTGGTAGCGCAACGCTTATATGTAATAAAAACTTGACAGCAAAAGTTCTGGTGGTTGCTGGTGGTGGTGGTGGTGGCTCGGGTGGAGGAGGAGGTGGAGGAGGTGGTGTAATTTATAATTCTGCTTTTTCCATCACATCAGGACAATCTTACAATGCTGTAGTTGGTGAAGGAGGGTCAGGAGATACAAATGGTCAAGGTTCTGCACTTTCCAATGCTTTGGTCTCTATTATTGCATATGGTGGTGGAACACAAGCTGCACAGGGCGGATCTGGTGGTGGTGGTGGTTACGGAAGTGGCGCTTCTGGTGCCAGCTTGAACGGCCAAGGAAATGCAGGCGGAACATGCGATGTTAATGGCGGGAGTTGCTTGTCTGGTGGTGGTGGCGGCGGTGGTGGTGCTGGTAGCGTAGGAGGTAATCCAATTATGATGATGATGGGAGGAATGGGTGGTAACGGCGCAGATTACAGCAGCATCTTCTCAACCAATTTCGGACATAACGGATGGTTTGCTGGCGGTGGAGGTGGGAAAGGAAACACTCCAAGTGGTGTAACCGTTGGAATTGGAGCTAACGGCGGCGGTGGCCATGGATCAGGCAGATCAGGCGATACACCTGCAGCCGCCATGAATAACACCGGTGGTGGTGGTGGTGGTGGAATTGGCGCCGGTGGTGCTGGCGGAAGTGGCATTATCCTTATACGCTACACCAACTAAATTATGACCCAAACTTTCACAGAAAAGTTTAACAAAAATCGGCGTGGCTATTTTTCATTTATAATTTTAGCCACGCTTTTTTTGGTTACAATTTTTGCTGAATTCTTGGCCAATGACAGACCTTTGGTTGTGTACTTCAACAATAAATTTTATTTTCCGGTAATTCAAAATATTCCTGAAAAAAACTTTGGCGGCGAGTTTGAAACTCAAGCCGATTTTCGTGACCCAGTAGTTCAAGAATTAATCAACAAAAACGGTTGGATGATTTTTGCACCAATTCCATTTTCTTACCAAACCATCAATTTCAACATCAAGACTCCCGCCCCTTCTAAGCCAACAATAACTAACCTTCTTGGCACTGATGACAATGGCCGCGACGTTTTAGCGCGCGTAATTTACGGCATCAGAATTTCTCTAATTTTTGGATTAGTTTTAACTTTTTTTAGCGCAATTTTAGGAATTTTCCTAGGCGTAATTCAAGGATATTTCGGTGGTCTTTGCGACCTTATTTTACAACGCTTCTTAGAAATCTGGTCGAGCATGCCGGTTTTATTTTTACTGATAATTTTATCCTCAATAATCACGCCCAGCTTTTTTACACTTTTAATTTTGATGCTGTTATTTAGCTGGATGTCGCTCGCTGGATATGTTCGTGCAGAATTTTTAAGATTACGCAATTTCGACTTTGTTCGCGCCAGCAAAGCTTTGGGAGCTAGTAATTTGCGAATTATTTTTCGCCATATTTTACCAAATGCCTCACCAGTAATTCTCGCCAATTTACCATTTTTACTCGCTGGCTCAATTACAACTCTAACTTCACTCGATTTTCTCGGCCTCGGATTACCAATTGGATCGCCGTCCTTAGGCGAATTATTAGCTCAAGGAAAAAATAATTTAAACGCTTACTGGCTTGGAATTAGCGGATTTGTAACCATTACCACAATTTTAACTTTGCTTGTTTTTATCGGCGAAGCACTTCGTGATGCATTTGACACCAGAAAATAATTTACTTTTGCATCGCAAAAAATAGTTTCTTTTTATTCCTTTAAACAAAATCAAATTTAACACATGCCAATTGAAATTCTTATGCCCGCTCTTTCTCCAACAATGAAAGAGGGAAATCTTGCAAAATGGGTAAAAAAAGAAGGCGACAAAATCAAAGCCGGCGAAGTAATTGCCGAGATCGAAACCGATAAAGCAACTATGGAAGTTGAAGCAGTTGATGAAGGAATTTTAGGAAAAATTCTAGTCAATGAAGGCACTGAAAATGTTGCTGTAAATTCATGCATCGCATTAATTTTAGAAGATGGCGAAGATAAAAAAGCTTTAGAAAATTATGCTTCAAAAGCTGCTCCAACCGAGGTCGCAGCTCCGAAAGCAGAAGAGAAAAAAGAAGAAAAAACTGTAGCCAATGCACCAGCAGCTCAACAAAATCAATTATCTGCAAGCTTTTCATCTCATGTAAAAGCTAGTCCACTTGCAAAAAGAATTGCTAAAGATGAAGGTGTTGCACTATCTCAAATCAATGGCTCCGGTCCACACGGCAGAATTATTAAAGAAGATGTTTTAGGATTCATCAATAGCGGCGGTTCCGCTAAAGGCTTGGTTCGTCGCAATCCGCAAGAAACCTACGCAGTTAAAAATAACAATATGCGCAAAGTTATTGCTAAAAGACTTTTGGAATCGAAACAAACAGTTCCACATTTTTATCTTTCTTGTGAATTCAATATCAGCAAGCTTCAAGAGCTACGTTCAGCTTTAAATGAAGTTGCGCCTCACGATGAAAATGGCAACCCAGCTTACAAAATTTCAGTTAATGATTTGATTATTAAAGCAGTTGCAATGTCTTTGAAAAAAGTTCCGGAAGCCAACTCTTCTTGGACTGATGATGCGGTTTTAATTTACAATAATATCGACATCTCAATGGCGGTAGCAATTGATGGCGGCTTGATTACTCCAATCATTAAAAATGCTGATCAAAAAACTATTCAGGCAATTTCAACTGAAACCAAACAATTAGCTAAAAAGGCGCGCGACGGCAAATTGCAACCGGAAGAATTTCAAGGCGGCTCTTTCAGCATTTCTAATTTAGGAATGTTTGGAATTGATAATTTTTCAGCAATTGTCAATCCACCGCAAAGCTGTATTCTGGCTGTTGCACGCGCGGTTGACAAACCAATAGTTGATCATGGTCAAATTAAAATCGCTTCAATGATGAATGTAACTTTATCTTCAGATCATCGCTCTGTTGATGGCTCTGTGGGTGCAGAATTTTTGAAAGCATTGCGTCGTTATATTGAGCATCCGATTTTGATGGTGGTTTAAGAAAAAAACTCATTGCTTTAGAAATAAGTGCAATTTATTTTTTCGCAGTTCTTAAAAAACTAAATAGCACTAAGCTCCACCGCTCTAGGCAAAACAACTTATTAAAAAATAAATTTATGGTCAAAATAATCGAATTAATTGTAGCTTTAACTTTGTTAATTTTCTCATTTTTTGCTGGCGTAAAATATTCAGATTCAATTAAAAGCCACGCAAGCTGGCTTTTTGAAGCAAAAGAAGAAGTAGAATTGCCAGATTTATCTAACGAAAATATTAACGAAAATAGTGTTACTCTTGATGAAAGTGGCGAAAACTTGGAAGCTTCTCAAGCAGCCACTCCACAAGATGCAGCGCCAATGGATAATCTTGATACCAACCCACAACACCCAACACCAAACGCACCGAATAAGTAATATAAGTAGTCGATCAAATTCAAACTTCGCTTGAGTTTAAAACCTCAAGCGAAGTTAGCATAATTCACACACGTTTGCTAAAAGTAAGTGCTTAAACCCGAAACCTATATGCGTCACCACGCTTTCATTATTTTTTTCCTTTCCTTCACTTTCCTACAATTTCCAGAAGAAGCTTTTGCTGTTGACTCTGAAGCCAATCGTGAAGCGGTTGTGTCGCCTAGATCAAAACGTTTTTATAAAACCAGCAGCGCTAAAAAATATTTATCTTTTGGTGGCAATTATTCATCGGATTATAATTCCAAAAGCTACGATTTAAACGCGCGTTATCTTTACCAAAGCAACAATTATATTCATGAAATAAACTTCCAAAATGAGAATAAATATGGCGATAGTGGCAGCGCAAAAAATAAACGTTATGACGTAAAAAAATCCGAGCTTTACGATTTTTCTCTTTCCAGCAAAGCGCGCATCAAAGACAGCGAAAATTATGGCGTGCTTTTTCATCGCACAATATATGACGATCTTTCCAAATTTTATTATGATTTACACACTGCTATTGGTTTGGGACGGATGTTTTTTAAAGAGAAACTCGAGTTTGACATCAGCATCGGCTATCACGATATAAAAACTTATGGACATGAAATTGATATTATCCCATCAATTAGAACTAATTTCAGAATCACAAAAAACCTTACTTTAACACAACGCGGCTATTGGTTTTTCGATCATGAAAGCATGGATAATGAATTGAAAAGTAGCTTGGTTTATCGAATTAGCGACCGCATGTCTTTAGAGTTACGCCATACTTTTGAGAAAAGAAGATATGAGGAAGATGATAAACATGTGGCGACAAATTTAGTGAATCGCACTGTGACTGCAGGATTGGTGTTCGATTTAAATTAATTTGGTATAGTTATCTTGGAATTATCCTCATTATGCTTTTTAATTTCCAATTCAACTTCCTCTTCACTTAAATCTGATCTAATTTTTTTTACATTCGGCACATAATGTTCATTACCATACATGTCAACAATCACTGTCATTTCTTCTTCCAACTTGGCTTTTTCTTCAGCAATTCCGCGGTTCAACTCATGTTTTAATTCATCAATTCCCAACTCACCTTCCATTTCTTTTAACGACTTCTTCAAATCACCATACATTCTTTTTGCGCGATAAAAAATTTTTCCCACAAAATGAGCAATTTCGGGCAAATCCTTCGGCTTGATAAAAATCAAGGCGATTAGAATAACCAAAATTAATTCTGCGAAGGAAAAACCGAACATTTAAATGAAAATCGATTAAAAAATTTCTAGCCAAATCTGCCGGTGATATAATCCTGCGTTTGTTGATTATTCGGATTAGTAAAAATTTTATCCGTCGTATCATATTCAACAATTTTACCCATGTTGAAGAAAGCCGTCATGTTTGAAACGCGAGCCGCTTGCTGCATTGAGTGCGTAACAATAATGATCGTAAAATTATCTTTTAATTCATCGATTAATTCTTCAATTTTTGCGGTGGCAATTGGGTCAAGCGCCGAACAAGGCTCGTCCATCAAAATCACTTCTGGTTCAATTGCAATTGTACGTGCAATGCACAGACGTTGTTGTTGCCCGCCTGAAAGTCCGCTGGCTTGATCATTCAAACGATCTTTGACTTCTTTCCACAGGCCAGCTTTGGTTAAACTGCTTTCAACAATTTCGTCGAGCTGTTTTTTATTTTGAAAAAGACCGTGAATTCTTGGCCCGTAAGCCACATTTTCATAAATTGATTTTGGAAAAGGATTTGGCTTTTGAAATACCATGCCGACAGAAGCCCGAAGCAGCACCAGATCTAGGTTTTGATTATAAATATTTTGACCATCGAGCGTAATTTTACCTTCGATTTTGCAACCCAAAATAGTGTCATTCATACGATTGATGCAACGCAAGAAGGATGATTTTCCGCATCCTGAAGGCCCGATCAAAGCCGTGACACTGTGCTCCTTAAAATCCAAATTAATGTCAAATAAAGCTTGTTTTTGGCCGTAGAATAAATTGATATTTTTTGCTGAAATTTTGCTGGTCATGACTGCGATTTGTAGAAGAGATTTAAGAACTGCCAAACAAAATATTTTTTCATTTCTAAATTAACATTTATTTCTTTGATGAGATTCAAAAAATTCATTCCCCGTTCACTTTATGGAAGATTTTTGCTGATCATCGTGGTGCCGATTTTGGTCGTGCAACTGGTTTCGATTTACGTTTTTTATTTTACACATCTTGATGTAATCAGTAAACACATGGCTCGCAACATTGTTGAGGAAATGGTCTTCATCAAAAAGTCAGTCAATAAACCAGAATATAAAAGTCTTTTACAGGATTTTTCCCAAAATGTGAGTTTACATTTTTCTTTTGAGGAAAGACGTCGTTTAAAAAAGAAAAAAATTGGCGATAGTAATTGGCGCCAGAATAAAATTTATGATTATATTGATCCATTGGTTGATCCCTACAACCGCTTAAAATCAGAGCTTGATAATCACGGCTTAAAACCTTATGAAATTTTTGAAAGCCCAGATGATGATGATTTTATAATTGTCAAAGTTCAAACCAAGCAAGGCTTAATTTCTTACGATGTTCCAATTAAAAAAATCACCAGTTCCAGTTCTTATGTTTTTACATTTTGGATGATTTTAACCGCACTCATAACTTCCTTCATTTCGATAGTTTTTCTGCGCAATCAAATTCGTTCAATTCTAGAATTACGAGACGTTGCTGAAAAATTTGGACGTGGACAAAATGTAGAAAATATCAAGCCTCGCGGCTCAGAAGAAATCCGCTCGCTGGCAATTTCTTTTATTAAAATGAAAGAGCGGGTAATGCGCCAAATTACTCAGCGAACAGAAATGTTATCCGGCGTTTCTCACGATTTGCGAACTCCCTTAACTCGCATGAAATTACAACTGGAAATGATGCAAAAATCCGAAGAAAGTGAGGATTTAAAAAATGATATTTCTGATATGGAAAAGTTGGTAGATGAATATCTCGATTTCGCCCGCTCTGATGATAAAGAAAAAAGTAATTTGATTGAGATCAAAAAATTTCTGCAGGAAAAAATCATCAATTATTATAATAAAATGAACAAACGAATTGATGGCTTTCTAAACCTCAAAGATGATCTCGAAATACCCGTAAAAAAACTAGCCTTGAAGCGCGCTCTGGTTAACTTAATTGACAATGCTTTTAATTACGGAAGCTTGGTTAGTTTAACCGCTTCTCTTTCCGATAATAATCTGATTATTTCAATTGATGATAATGGTCCGGGCATTCCTAAAAATGAGCGCAACAATGTTTTTAAGCCCTTTTATCGTATTGACAATTCTCGTAACCTCGATAAAAAAGCCGCCCAATTCACATCTGGAGGAGGCTCTGGACTTGGATTGGCAATTGCAATGGACGCTATCACTTCTCACGGCGGTCGCATAAAACTTTCCGACTCACCATTTGGCGGACTTCGTGTAACAATTTTTATTCCAGTTTAATGAAGCGAATCTTAGTAACCGGCGGCGCCGGCTTTCTTGGCTCTTTTTTATGTGAAAGACTTTTAGCAGCGGGAAATGATGTAATCTCACTCGATAATTATTTCTGCGGCAGCAAAAAAAATATCGAGCATTTGATGAGCAATTCACGCTTTGAAGCAATGCGACACGATGTTACGCAGCCAATTCATATAGAAGTTGATGAAATCTATAACTTTGCTTGTCCAGCTTCTCCGGTGCATTATCAACACAATCCGGTTCATACTACAAAAACCTGCGTCATGGGCGCAATCAACATGCTAGAATTAGCGCGCAACATAAATGCTAAAATCATTCAAGCTTCAACTTCAGAAATTTACGGCGATCCTTTGGTTCATCCGCAATCTGAAGAATATTTTGGCAATGTAAATACAATGGGCGCAAGATCTTGCTATGACGAAGGCAAGCGCGTTGCAGAAACTTTGTTTTATGATTATCACAAACAATATGGCACCGACATCAGAATTATCCGAATTTTCAATACCTATGGCCCGCGCATGTCGGTAAATGATGGTCGCGTGATTTCAAATTTTATTGTTCAAGCTCTACAAGGTGAAGATATTACAGTTTACGGCAAGGGCGATCAAACCAGATCATTTTGCTATGTTGATGATTTGGTAGATGGAATTATCAACTTCATGAATTTATCAGGCAGTGAAATTGGCCCAATTAATCTGGGTAATCCGAGTGAATTTACTATTTTAGAATTAGCCCAAAAAGTTTTACAAATGACTAATTCAAAATCAAAAATCATTTTCAAAGATTTGCCGCAAAACGACCCGATGCAGCGCAAACCCGTAATTGAGAAAGCGCAAAACTTGATCAACTTTTCTCCAAAAGTTGATCTTGAAAAAGGCTTAGAAAAAACTATTCAATATTTCAAAAAAATTTTGGAAAAATAAATGACCGGAATTTTTGCAATTCATAAGCTAAAAAATGCTAAAATAACCAACAACTCCGTTATTTTACACAAAGGCAAAGTAGTTAAAGAATCCTGCGTGGCAGAGCCTCAATATCAAAAATATCAAGAATTTGGATTTCTCTTAAAATATTTTTTCCCGATTTTTACAAATCCTAGAAAAACTTATATTTTAATCACCGATGAATGGTCAAAAAATTATTGTCATTGGCTGTGGGAATCGCTTTCAAAACTGATAAAATTAAAAAAAGAATTTCCAAAAGCAGTTTTACTTTTGCCAAAATCATATCTTAAAATTGACTTTGTAGTAAAAAGCTTGGAAGCCTTTGGTTTCAACCAAAACAACATTAAAACAATTCCTGAGAAATCACATTTACGAGTAAAAAATCTCGCTTTTATTCCTTGTATAAACATCACTTCTTCAGGCTATTATGATTTTTTAAAGCCAAAAGAAGTGTCTAAACTAGTGACTTCGCATTATTTAGAAAAATTAAAAACCAATTTCGGCGAAAGAATTTACATTAGCCGTTCTAACCCCAAAAAAAATACCACTCGCCAAATTTCCAATGAACAAGAATTAACGGCGATGCTTTCAAATCATGGCTTTAAAACTGTTTACATGGAAAATTTCTCTTTCTTAGAACAGATTTCAATTATGAATTTTGCAAAATATATTATTGCTCCTCATGGCGCTGGTATAGCAAATACAATGTTTTCCAAACCAGAATCTTATTTATTGGAACTGGTAAATATCGATTGGCAAAAAACCTGCTTTGCTGAAATTGCTGAAAAAATGGCAATAAATTATTATCGCATTGATTGCTATTCTTTATCCGGCGCAGAAAAAAATTTAGAATTTAGAGATGTCACAGTTGATATTTTAGAACTCGAAGAAAAATTAATTAAAATTTTAAGATCAAAATGAAAATCACAGTAATTGGCAGCGGCTATGTTGGATTAGTTTCGGGAATTTGCTTTGCCAAAATTGGCCATGAAATTGTCTGCGTCGATAAGGACGAAAGCAAAATAACCAAATTAAACTCTGGAATAATTCCGATTTTTGAACCAGGTCTGGAACTGCTTTTGGAAAATTCGGTTAAAGCAAAAAAAATCTCTTTTACAACTGATTTAAAAACAGCTTTAAAAAACTCAAATGCAGTCTTTATCGCAGTTGGAACCCCACAAGATGAAGATGGAAGCGCTGATCTTTCTTATGTTTTAGCAGCGGCAAAAGAAATTGCCGAACTTTCTGACTCTTATAAATTAATTATCACCAAATCCACAGTTCCGGCTGGAACCGGCGCGAAAGTTAAAAAATTAGTCGCCCAGACTAATCCACAATTGGATTTTGCAGTTGCTTCAAATCCAGAATTTTTACGCGAAGGTGCCGCAATTGATGATTTTATGAATCCTGATCGCATCGTGGTTGGCGTTGAAGATCCAAAATCAGCTCAAATTTTTGCTGAAATTTATCAGGCTTTTGCCCCAGAAAAACTGATTGTAACTGATATTATTACGGCAGAATTAATTAAATATGCCGCCAATTCTTTCCTCGCCACCAAAATTGCTTTCATTAATGAAATGGCTGATTTATGCGAGGTTGTAGGCGGAAATATTAAACAACTTTCACACGCAATTGGTCTTGATTCAAGAATTGGTGAAAAGTTCTTAAACCCCGGCCCAGGCTTTGGCGGATCATGTTTTCCCAAAGATATTTTGGCGCTTTTGAATGTGGCCAAAGAAAACAAAGTTGATTTATCAGTTGTTGATTCGGTAATTACTTCAAATTCCAGTCGTAAGGTTAAAATGACTCAGAAAATTTCTGATATTTTGGAAGGCAAAATTGACGGCAAAAAAATCGCCCTTTTAGGTTTAGCATTTAAAGGAAACACTGATGACATTCGCTATTCGCCAGCGATTGCGATTGCGAAAGAATTGTTAAAAAAAGGTGCAAAAATTTCTGCAACTGATCCGGAAGCAATTGCAAATTCCAGACAAGAATTTTTGGAATTCAAAAATATTGAGTTTTTTAATGACGCTTTCGACGCCATGAAAGACGCCGATTTGATTGTGATTGCAACTGAATGGGATAATTATCGCGAACTCGATTTAGAAAAAATTAAACTCGCCACTAAATCAAAAAAGCTTCTTGATTTGCGTAATTTATATGATGCTAAAAAAATGAAAGATTCTGGCTTCGAATATTTTCATGTTGGGCAAAAGAAATAATATAAAACCCTTTGAAATTCGATATTAGATCCTGAATTTCTTAAAAAAATAAACCTATTGCGGATGCCCGAGTTTATCCCGCGCGCAGCAATTCAAACAAACCTAAATTCAAACAATAAATAACCGCTCTCGTAGCTCAGGGGATAGAGCATTGGTTTCCTAAACCATGCGCGCATGTTCGAATCATGCCGAGAGCGCCAAAATAATTTATGATCAAAATCGATAAAATAATATTACCAGATAACGTAATTCTCGCACCAATGTCAGGAGTTACTGACTTGCCTTTTCGTCGCTTGGTCAAAAAATTTGGCGCATCTTTGGTGGTTTCTGAAATGATCGCGTCGCGCGCCATGATTATGCAAACCCGTGAATCAATGAAAAAATGTCAGAAGGATGAAGCGCTTTATCCAATGTCGGTGCAACTCGCTGGCTGCGATCCAGAAGTTATGGCTGAAGCCGCAAAATTAAATCAAGATTTAGGCGCAGATATTATTGACATTAATTTCGGCTGCCCAGTAAAAAAAGTTGTCAACGGCTTTGCTGGAAGCGCTTTGATGAAAGATGAAGATTTAGCCACCCGCATTATGGAAGCAGTTGTAAAAGCCGTGCAAATTCCGGTTACCATGAAAATGCGTTTAGGCTGGAATTATGAAAATTTAAACGCACCAAGTCTGGCTAAAAAAGCTGAAGATGTTGGCATTAAAATGCTTACAGTTCATGGCCGCACACGTTGTCAAATGTATAATGGCAATGCAAACTGGGAGCAAATTTCTAAAGTTACCGATGCAGTAAAAATTCCGGTAATTGCCAATGGCGATATTAAAAATTCAGATGATGCCAGAAAAGCTTTAGAATTATCGCGCGCAAGTGGCGTAATGATTGGTCGCGCCTGTTATGGAAAACCATGGCTTATCAGTCAAATTAATGCCGAATTAAAAGGTGAAATTGTTGCCGCAGCGCCTCCAATCCAAGAGCAAATGAATATTGTTTTGGATCATTTTGCTGAAATGATTGAGCATTATGGCGAACAAGTTGCAATTCCACTCGCCCGCAAACATATTGGTTGGTATAGTTCCGGCCTGAAAGGTTCTGCCGATTTTCGCGCCAAAATAAATGTAACTCAAGGCGCTCAAAATGTGCGCGGTGAAGTTGAAAAATTTTATAATTCCCAATGTCTAATTTAAAAATTCAGCTCGCACAAATTAATCCTACAATTGGCGATATTTCCGGCAATTGCGAAAAAATTTTATATGAATTTAAGAAGGCGACCAAACATCAATGCGATTTGGTAATATTCCCTGAAATGGCGCTTTGCGGCTATCCATGCGAAGATTTATGGCAGAAAAAATATTTTATTTGGGAAATTGAAAAGAAAATTTTAGAAATCTGCAAAGCTTCTCAAAACTCTAAATGCGCGATTTTATTGGGCGCTCCGACATTAAATTTTAATCGTACTAAAAAAGAAATCGTTCAAAATTCTGCTTATTTAATTGAAAATGGTGAAGTTAAAAAAATCATAAATAAAAAAACTTTACCCAATCATAGCGTCTTCGATGAGAGCAGATATTTCGAGGCTTCCAACGCTCTTTCGCTTGTTGAATTTCGTGGCTTAACTTTGGCAATTTTAATTTGCGAAGATCTTTGGGATGCAAAAAATATTTTTCTACTTCAGGAACAAATTTTTGATGCCGCAATCGCGATTAATGCATCACCCTATTCCACCAAAAAACATGAATATCGTAACAAAATTGCGCAAAATTTTACTAAAACTTTAAACAAGCCTTTGATCTATGTAAATCAAGTCGGCGGTCAAGATTTTTTAGTGTTTGATGGCTCTTCATTTGTCATGGACGCTCAAGGTCAAAATGTTTTACAACTTAAAGGCTTTTGCGAAGATGAAGAAATTATCGAAATCAACAAAGACGGCAAAATAAAAAGCTCGATTGCTGAAGTTTTGCCAAGCGAAGAAGAGCGCGATTATTCAGCCTGTATTTTGGGATTGCGCGATTATATTAGAAAAAATAATTTCAAAAATGTTTTGCTCGGAATGTCCGGCGGCATTGATTCGGCGCTAGTTGCAACAATGGCTGTTGATGCTTTGGGATCGGAAAATGTTGCACTTTATGCCTTGCCAAGCCGCTTCAATTCTGAAACCTCGATGATTGATGCCAAAACTTGCAGTCATAATTTAGATTTAGAATTAAAAATTATTTCCATCGAAAGCACATTTGAAACAATGCTTTGCACGCTGGGCGAGATTTCAGATTTAGCCAAAGAAAATTTACAATCGCGCATTCGTGGCAATATTTTAATGGCGATTTCCAATAATTCTGGCGCACTTTTACTTTCAACCGGCAATAAATCAGAATTAGCCTGCGGCTATGCCACGCTTTATGGCGACATGTGTGGCGCTTTTAATCCGATCAAGGATTTATATAAAACCCGAGTTTATGAATTAGCTAATTGGCGCAATGGAAATGTGGCTAATATTTCTATTTTTCTTCACAAAAATTTGATCCCGCAAAATATTATTACCAAAGCGCCAACTGCAGAATTACGATCAAATCAAAAAGACAGCGATTCGCTGCCGGAATATGAAATTTTAGATAAGGTTTTATTTTATTTAATTGAAGAAAAACACTCGGTTGAAAAAATTATTTCTTTTGGTTTTGAAAAAGAATTGGTAGAAAAAATCGCCAATCTTGTTTATCGCAGTGAATATAAACGCCAGCAATCTTGCTTGGGTCCAAAAATTTCCGAGATGTCGTTCGACCGCGATCGTCGCTATCCGGTGACTAATAAATTTACAATTTAATTATGACGATCGAACAACCGATATATGCTGGTTTCTGGGTTAGGGTTTTCGCGGGATTGCTTGATATGGCATTTCTTTTGCCCATCTTTGTAGCTCTGTTTTTCTTCTTCGGAATTGATGATTTTCAATCAATCAAAATTCACTCCGAGTTACAAAGTTTTTCCTATTTCAACGCCTCTTCTCACGGTCGCTATTTTGATTATATAACCTACGCCGTCAGCATCGCCTACGTTGTTTATTTTTTATCCAACAAAAAACAGGCAACTTTTGGCAAAAGAATTATGAGAATTTATGTTGGAAATCGTGATGGCTCAAAACTAAGCATCACCAAAGCAATGGCGCGCTCGCTTGCCGGATTATTTAGCGCAGCAACTTTAGGAATTGGCTATTTACCAATAATTTTCACTGCCGAAAAAACCGCACTTCATGATCTAATTTGTAGCACGCGAGTCTTTTATGGTAAAAAAATATGAGCAGCACTGAAAAATTAATTTGCGGCGATTGCAAAGCTAAATTTGATGTTGAAATCGGAAAACGCGGCAGTTCTTTTGTTGAATTTATACTCTGGTCAACATTGGTAATTCCGGGATTTTTTTATTCGATATGGCGCAAACGCAAACCTAAAAAATATTGCGATTATTGCGGCAGTACGTTTCTTTTGCCTGATAATTATGAAACACAGGCAATGTTGCAGCCAATGGGAACTAAGGCGGGAACTAAGGCGGAAAAGAAAATTGATAAACCAAATATTACCTACAAACTGTAATTTATACATTATTTCAAGTTCGAGTAGACCCCGTCGTGAAGACGGGGTGACATGTTTTGGAAGGTTGATCTTCCTAGAATTTCTCACTCCGTCGTGAAGACGGGGTGACATGTACTGGGAGGATCTTCCAGCGCATGTCACCCCGTCTTCACGACGGGGTCCACTCAGACTTGCAACAAAGAACCTACAAAAGAAAAATCAAAATAACATGACTATAAAAGTTCGCTTCGCTCCTTCTCCAACTGGTTTTTTACATGTCGGAAATATTCGTGCCGCAATCATCAATTATCTTTATGCCAAAAAAACCGGCGGACAATTTTTCTTAAGACTTGATGACACAGATGTAGAGCGCGTGCGTGATGAATATCGCGAAATGATTTTAACCGATATGAATTGGCTAAATTTGCATTATGATTTGCTTTTCAAGCAATCAGATCGCTTGGCAAAATATGAAGAAGCTAAAAATAAATTAATCGCAAATGGCCGACTTTATGAATGTTTTGAAACTACTGAAGATTTGAATTTTCAAAGAAAAGCTCAGGTTGCTTCCGGCATTTCTCCAATTTACAACCGCGCGGCTTTGAACTTAAATCCAGAACAAAAACAATCGCTGCGTGCTCAAGGTTTAAAACCACATTATCGCTTTTTACTCGAAGATAAAATCACTTCTTGGGATGATAAAATTAAAGGCAAAATTACTTACGAAGGTCGCCATTTTTCTGATCCGGTTTTAGTGCGCGATAATGGCGTTCCAACTTATACTTTTTGCTCCGTTGTTGATGATGTTGATTATGAAATTACCGATATTATTCGCGGCGAAGATCACATTACTAATACTGCAATTCAGATTCAGATTTTTGAAGCTTTGGGCGCTAAATCTCCCAACTTTTCACATTTAGCTTTGGTGAAAGCATCGGATGGAAAAATATCGAAACGCGAAGGTGGATTTGATGTTAAGTCTTTGCGCAATGATGGTTACGAACCAATGGCAATTGTGAATTTACTTGCCCAAATCGGCACTTCTGACCAATTAAAAATCCACAAGGATTTTGATGAATTGGTGCGCGATTTTGATTTCTCAAAATTTTCCAAATCTGCTACAAATTACGATATTTCTGAACTTACAACTATAAATCAAAAATTGCTGCAAAGCCTTGATTTTGTTGCTATTTCAAAGCGTTTAAAAGAAATAGGAATCAGCGAAGAAATTTCTGAAAAATTCTGGAATTCGCTTAAATTAAATATCAGTTTTCTTCATGAATTAAAAGAGTGGATTGCAATTTGTAATCACGAATTTCGTTTTGAAAATAAAGAATTGGATAAAGAATTTTTGCGCGAAGCCGCGTCTTTACTTCCTCAAAATACTACCGATGAAAATTGCTGGAATTTATGGCTTAATGAAATCAAGAAAAAAACTGATCGAAAAGGCAAAGATTTATTCATGCCAATTCGTTTGGCTCTAAGCGGAAAAGAGCATGGTCCGGAATTGAAATTTTTGGTGAATTTGATTGAACGCGAGGAAATTCTGAAACGATTACAGAACTAATAAAACTATTTTTCTAAACGCTTAAACTGCCCATCAATACAAGCTCCGTCTTCAACGGATAATAAATCATACTCAATTGTTCCAGTAATTTTAGCTTTAGCTGCGATATTCAAATTTTTGGCGCGAATCGTGCCATCAAACTTGCCGCGGACGCTTAAAACTTCCGCAATTATAATACCTTCTACCACGCCATTTTCGCGCAGTATTACTGAATTACCTTTAATTATACCTTTAATATTACCTTCAATTTCGATTAATCCCGGACTAATAATTTCTCCCTCAATACGCAGATCGCGCGAAATAATTGTTGGAGTTGATTTGAAATTGGCGCTGATGGATTCAAGTTTTTTTGAGATAACTTTAGTGTTATCTACGTTTGAATTATCTTGTTTAGTCATTGATGGAAAAAATTTGGCTTTAAGATCAGCTATTAGCATATTTTGCACTCTTATCATCATTAAATAAAGATTCGCCAGCTTCTAAAAATCTTCTCGGATTAAGCGGTATGTTTCTATATCTCACTTCATAATGCAAATGCGCGCCTGTGCTTCTTCCCGTACTTCCTTGAAGAGCAATTACGTCGCCTTGTTTTACCATTTGACCCTCTGTAACTTTAACTGCCGACAAATGTCCGTAGCGGGTTGTAACGCCAAAACCATGATCGATTACGATAGCATTTCCATAACCACTAAATTGACCAGCTAAAATAACTTTTCCTTTCGATGGGCTAATAATTTTTTCATTAGTTACACCAACAAAATCAAGACCATGATGCGAAGCCATTCTGCCGGTAATTGGATCGGCTCTAGTTCCAAAACCGCTTGAAATATAATAATTTTTCATTGGTTTGGCAAATGGCATAACATTAGCGATTTTTTCCAGCACCATTAAATAATCGAGTTCGGAAGAAAATTTGATATTTTCTAAATGCTCTTCCAAACTTTCTTCTGAAGCATTTGAAACAATCATTGAATCCATGGAATGACTGTCCAAATCAAGAGGTCCGCCTTGTCTATCAATAATTCCTTTTTTGCCGTTAAGAGAAATTTCCTTCACTTCTCCAGATTTTTTTTGCAAAGCTTTTGGTGGAATTTTTTTGATATTTAAACCAGTAACCGCCATTGCATTTTCGATTCTCTTAATTCTGGTTTGAGTGATTGATTGAATATTCGAAAGCTGGCTTTCAACATCTTTAATTTGATTTAAAGTATGCTTGTCACGCCTTGATAAATCTTCTTCTTTGAAATTTTTTGGCTGTTTAAATTGCGACTCTTCGCCTTTTACTGCCTGAGCATTACCAGTGATTGAGGCCAGATATTCATTAATTTTCTTCAACTTTTCATTCACTTCTTCAAATTCATCTTCGAAGTAGCTATTGGCTGATCTTAATTTACTGATTTCATCTGCTTTCGCTTCAATAACTTCATCATAACGCATGGTTTGGGCAAAAATATTTCCCACCCAAACAACGAATAGCAAAACACAGATTTGCGGAATTGGGCCTAAAGTAAAGGTTCTGATCTTATTGTTGGTAACAAAAAGAATGGTTCTTTTGGCAAAAGCAAATTTATAAAAACTAACAAGTGCTTTTACTAAAAAAAGACCAAGAGACTTAACCGTAGCTGATATTTTTTTCTTCAAAAAATAGCTGTTTTTCATCAAAATTTTGGTTGTTACTAAAATGTGTAAGCTGTGTGGTGAGCTTAGAGGTGTAAAGGTTGATCGGGATTTAACCGCATTAAAATTTAATATAAACTGCGAGTCATTGTTAAGACCAACTCCCCAATGTCAAGATTTTTATGCCAACTGTTAAATTAAGAGATTGACTAAAAAACTTATCCTCTTAATTTGCGCGCCCCTTATTTGATAGTTATACAAGAAAACACAAATCAACAAAATTATGTCACAAGCAAAACTTCCAAAAACAGCTGCTGCTGGAATTGATCCAAAACAACATATAGTTAATATTGTAATGACTGATGGAACCAAGTTTCAAATTTTTACCACTTGGGGCAAAGAAGGCGATACTCTAAAATTAGACGTTGATCCAAAAAATCATCCAGCTTGGCACGATAAAGCTCAAAACTTCGTTAACGCAAGCAACGAAAGACTTACTAAATTCAAAAGCAAATTTGGTAATTTTGATTTTGTCGGCGGAAATAAAGCTGAATAAAATTGTCTAAAAAAAATTCTCGCCCAATACTTTGTTTAACGGGCTGGGGTCAAAAATTTGATTCGCTGGAAACTATTTTCAGCGAATCTTTTTTTGACCCTTTTTTTGTGTCTTCTTTTGACTATTTTGCTTTCGATAATGTTGAAAAACTTTTTTCTGAAATTGCTGCACAAAAATTAAATCCCGAAATTCTTGTAGGCTGGAGCCTTGGCGGACAAATAGCCATACGCTTGATTGAACAAAGAATCCTCAATCCCAAACTATTAATTTTAATCGCACCACCTTTTCAAATGCTAAAAGACAGCCGCGTTCACGCTGGAATGTCACAAAATTCCTTTGATGAATTTTACAGAAATTTTGTCAAAGCTCCCACTCAAACGCTGAAACAATTTTCAATTTTAACTGCAATGAATGATCGCAGCGCCAAAGAAATTGCCAGAACTCTCGATATTAATGATAAAAATTTTGCCCAATTAAAATTTTGGCTTGAAGAATTAAGTCGTTTTTCCTGTTTTGATGTAGATTTCTCAAACATGCCGCGAACTCTTTTTTTTCAAGGCGCGGGAGATATGATTGTTCACGCTTCACAAGCAGAATATTTTAAAGAAAAAATAAAAAATTTTCGTTTAGAAATTTTTCAAAATTGTGGTCACGCGCCACATTTGAGCGATATTTTGAAGTTTAGAGATTTGGTTGTTGAGGAAATTAGCGAAATATCTGATCTTTAAATTTTGCGGCGATAAGAGATTGCTTCCAGCAAATGATTTTTATTAATTTTTTCTGATTCTTCCAAATCTGCAATAGTTCGCGCAACCCTTAAAATTCTGGTTATTCCACGCATTGAACTTTGCATTTTTTGCACCGAATTTTGCAGAATTTTTTGCGATTCGTCATCAAGTTCGCAAAATTTTTCTAAAATTTTACCATCAATTCGTGAATTTATTTTTGGTGAATTTTGCATTTCTATTTCACTTTCATATCTTTTTTTCTGCAAGTTTCGCGCCCTTAAAACTCTGGCTGCAACCACTTTTGAACTTTCACCTTTTTTCAAATTTCCCAGCCTAAAAATATCAACCTGCGCCACATTTATCGAAATATCGATACGATCTAAAAGTGGTCCAGAAATTTTATTTTTATAATCTTCTCCGCAAATCGGCGCTTTTTTGCACTCGCGCGCTCCATCGCCCAGATAACCACAGCGACAAGGATTCATCGCCGTTATCAATTGAAAATTCGCTGGATAAGTTATGTGTGAATTAACTCGCGAAATACTGACATTTCCAGTTTCTAAAGGCTGGCGCAGTGAATCTAAGACTTGGCGTGGAAATTCTGCCAATTCATCCAAAAATAAAACCCCATTATGCGCCAAAGAAATTTCACCCGGTTTAGCTTTTGTTCCGCCACCAACCATTGCCGGCATTGAGCAAGAATGATGAACTTCGCGATAAGGTCGCGCTGTAATTAATTTTCCATCGATAATTTTTCCACTCACGCTGTGAATCATATTTATTTCCAAAATTTCTTCTAATTCACAAGCTGGTAAAATTCCCGGCAAACGTGAAGCTAACATTGATTTTCCAGTTCCCGGTGGCCCAACCATTAAAAGATTATGTCCGCCAGCGGCAGCAATTTCTAAAGCGCGTTTTGGAATGTCTTGTCCTTTGACATCAAGTAAATCAGGATAATTTTTCTCTTCGACAATTCTGCTTGTTTCAGGACGAGCTAAAATTTGCTCACCTTTTAAATGATTAATTAAAGTCATTAAATCTGGCGCAGCAATAATTGGCAAATGTCCTGCCCAAGCTGCTTCGCGACCATTTTCTTTGGGACAAATAATTCCAGAATTTCTTTGATTGGCACCGATTGCAGCAGAAATTACTCCACTAACTGAATTGATTGCGCCATCAAGCGAGAGTTCGCCAAGAACAAAAAAATCATCAATGTTTTCCTGAGATAAAACTCCAATTTCAATCATAATTCCAAGCGCGATCGCAAGATCAAAATGACTGCCTTCTTTTTGTAAATCGGCTGGCGCTAAGTTGACGGTGATTTTTTTATAAGGCCAAGAAAGTCCTGTAGAAGAAATTGCGGCGCGAACGCGCTCTTTTGATTCGCCAACTGCTTTGTCGGGAAGACCAACAATAGTGAAGCTGGACATTCCGGGTGAAATTTTTACCTGAACATCGATTACAGCGACATCGATTCCGATGAAGGAGAAGGTTTTTACTTTGGCTACCATGGTGATGGCTGGTTTAGTTTGTGGTGAAAAAATATTTTGTCGGATTTTTGTGGACGACCTCAAAAATCCGACTTAATAGCGCAGCTTTTTAATTGTTATAATACATTTCAAATTCTACTGGATGCGGAATTTGTTCGTAACGCTCAATTTCTTTCAACTTCAATTCAATATAAGCATCGATTTGATCGTTAGTAAATACACCGCCTTCAAGCAAAAATCCTCTATCTTTATCCAAAGCCATCAAAGCATCGCGCAGTGAACGAGCAACTGTTGGAATTTTTTTCAATTCTTTTTCCGGCAAGTGATAAAGATCCTGATTTTTTGGCTCACCTGGATGAATTTTATTTTTAATTCCATCAAGACCAGCCATCAAAAGTGCCGAGCAAGTTAAATAAGGATTTGAAGCTGGATCTGGAAAACGAGCTTCAATTCTGCGCGCTTTTTCGTTAGTAACATGCGGAATGCGAATTGACGCTGAACGATTTTTTGCTGAATAAGCCAGCATTACAGGAGCTTCGTAACCTGCAACCAAACGTTTGTAGCTGTTAGTTGTGGCGTTTGAGAAAGCGTTAATCGCTTTGGCATGTTTGATGATGCCACCGATGTAATATAATGCTAATTCAGAAAGATTAGCATGAGAATTTCCCATGAAAAGATTTTGGCCATCTTTCCAGATTGACTGGTGAACGTGCATGCCCGAACCGTTATCAGCGTAGATTGGTTTTGGCATGAAAGTTGCAGTTTTGCCATAAGCTTGGCAAACATTGTGAATTACATATTTGAATTTTTGAATGTTATCTGCCGTTCCAGTTAAAGTGCTATATTTGAAACCGATTTCAAATTGAGCGTTGGCAACTTCGTGATGGTGCAAAAGTGGTATCAAGTCAACTTGACGCATAGTTTCAACCATTTCGCCACGTAAATCTTGACCAGAATCAATGGGAGACGGATCAAAATAAGCACCTTTTATTGGCGATCTGCGGCCCAAATTTCCACCTTCAATAATTTTTTTAGAATTGTGCGGAGCTTCTTCAGAATCAATTGAGTGCGAAACGCCGTGAGTTCCAACATCAAAACGCACGTCATCAAAAACAAAAAATTCTGGTTCTGGTCCGAAATAAGCGACATCGCCAATTCCGCTTTGCTTCAAATATTCTTCCGCTTTTTTAGCGGTGAATCTTGGGTCGCGATCATAACCCTTTCCGGTTGCTGGTTCAAAAACATCGCAAGTAATTACCAAAGTTGGTTGAGTTGCGAAAGGATCAACAAAAACTGTGTCTAGTTGTGGCATCAAAATCATATCTGAATCATTAACTTCTTTCCAAGCTGGAACAGAAGAGCCATCAAATGCCACGCCTTTTAATAAGGCTTCTTCATCAACTTGATCAGCGCAGTGGCTGATGTGAAGCCATTTGCCATTATAATCAGAAAAACGAAAATCGATAAATTTAATGTTGTTATTTTTGACCAAATCAAAAATAGCAGAAACGCCAGATGCCTTTGACATGCTTAGAGAAATTTTATGTTTTATATGAGAAAAAGGAACGACAGCGGATGTGTCGGTCGCATCAAAAACTGCTTAGTATCTTTTTTAGCCACAGATTTTTAGCCGCAGATTTTGACATATTTTTAGCGCTTTTTTGACAAAATTTTGACGAATATCGGAATATATTTGGAGAAATTTTGTCAAAAAATAAGCAAAAATAGAGCGAAGTCTGTGGCTAAAAAAGATGCTAAACAGTTTCTTAGGACGGGATCAACTTTTTAAAGTCAGGGCTTTCAAAAGTATAGAGGTTTTTTCGGAAATGTTGGTAAATAAATCAATCTTTAGAAAGTTATCGATTGATTTTTCCAAGCGCCTTCTTAAAAAGCATGCCCTTCCAATTTTACAGCAGGTGCCCTTAGCTCAGCTGGATAGAGCAACAGCCTTCTAAGCTGTAGGTCAGACGTTCGAATCGTCTAGGGCACACCATCCGCTTTCGCTTGAAAGCTACAGCGCGAATTTCCGCTCTCCGAAAATTGCGGTTCCTACTCTTACATAATTTGCGCCGAGCGCGATTGCTTCTTCGAAATCTGAGCTCATTCCCATTGATAATTTTTCTAGGCTATTTTCGCGAGCAAGTTTGGCGAGTAAGGCGAAATAAGGCGAGGCAGATTCTCCGGCTGGCGGAATGCACATTAATCCAACAATATTTAAGCCGCATTCATCGCGGGAAAATTTTACAAAATCTTTTACTTTTTCTGGAGCAATTCCATTTTTTTGTTCTTCTTCGCCAATATTTACCTGAATAAAAATTTCGGGATTTTTATTTTTTTTGAGAATTTCTTTTTTTAAAACCAAAGCCAGTTTTTCGCTATCTAAAGTTTGAATAGAGTCAAACAAATCAACTGCTTGAGCTGCTTTGTTGCTTTGCAAATTTCCAATAAAATGTAATTTAATTTCTGGAAAATCTTTTTTGATTTGTGGCCATTTTTCTTCTGCTTCTTTGATATAATTTTCACCAAAAATATTGCAGCCAGCTTTAATCGTCTCGCGAATTTTTTCTTCCGAAATTGTTTTTGAAACCGCAATTAAGTTGACTCTTGCAGCATCTCGACTGTAGATTTTACAAGCGCTTTTAATTTTATCCTTAATCAAAAATAAATTACGTTCTATCTGGTTTAACATGAATCAAAAAATTTGGTTTGAGATAAATAAATTTCCTTGTCCGCCGGTTTTTTTAACCGATCGCAAAAAAATTTCTGACTTTAAAACAATCATTAAAAGCCTGCCAAAAAATTCTACGATCATCATTCGCGAATATGATTTGGATAAAAAATCACGCGAAGAATTTGCTCGAGAAATTATTAAATTAGCCAAGCCGAGAACTCTGAAAATATTGATTGGAAAAGATATTTTACTGGCAAAAAAACTTCAAGCTGATGGCGTTCATTTCTCGGATTTTGATAAATTGCCGCTACAATTTTTAATCAAAAAATCTTTTCCGAAAAATTTTATTTTCAGCTTTTCCTGTCATTCTCTTAGGTCAATTTTAAGATCACAAAAATTAAAACCCGACATGATTTTGATTTCACCAATTTTTCCAACTACCAGCCATGATTTTTCTCGTGGGAAGAAAAAAGAAATTGGTTTTAGAAATTTAGCAAAAATTGCTTTCAAAACCAAAAACTGCGATTATTTTTCGCGCAAAATTTTTGCACTTGGAGGCATTAATTCACAGAATATAAAATCGGTTAGAAAGCTTGGTATTTCAGGCTTCGCCGCTATTGATCTCTTTAAGGGAATTTCATGAAAATTACACCAGTTATACTTTCCGGTGGCTCGGGAACAAGATTATGGCCGATATCGCGCAGCCTTAACCCAAAACAGTTCTTAGATTTTTTTGGCGAACATTCTTTGTTTCAAAAAGCTGCTTTGAGAGTTAAAAACTCAGAAGACTTTCACGAGCCAATTATTGTTTGTAACAATGAACACCGCTTCACTGCTGCAGAAGAATTGCAAAAAATTAACATCACTCCAAAATCTATAATTTTAGAACCAGTTGGGCGCAACACCGCTCCAGCAATTGCCATCGCTGCTCTCGATGTTATTGCAAGTCACGTCAAAAAAGATGATTTAATTTTGGTAATGCCGTCGGATCATATAATTCAAGATGAAGAAAAATTTCTAGCACAGGTAAAAAAAGCCGCCAAAGCAGCAAATGACGAATATTTAGTAACTTTTGGTATTACTCCCGACAAGGCTGAAACCGGTTATGGCTATATCAAAAAAAATGAAGAATTATCTAAGTTTAAAGAAATTTTTATCGTTGAAAAATTCATAGAAAAACCAAATAAAAAAACCGCAGAAGAATTTTTAAAAAGTGGCGAATATTTATGGAATAGCGGCATATTTATGTTCAAAGCTTCGACTTATCTTGAAACTTTGCAAAAATTACAAAATGACATGTTTTTGCGCTGCTGTAATGCTTACAATAAAGCAGTTCGTGATTTGGATTTTATTCGTCTTTTTGCAGAAGATTTTGAGAAATGTCTGAATATTTCCGTTGATTACGCCATAATGGAAAAAGCAGAAAAAGTGGCTGTAACGCCAATTGACGTGGGTTGGTCTGATGTTGGATCATGGCAAGCAATTGCTGAAATCACCAAACAAGATGAAAATAAAAATAGCCTGATTGGCGATGTTTCAGTGGTTAAAACTAGAAATTGTTATATCAATTCTCGTAGCGGTTTAGTTGCTACAATCGGTGTTGAAAATCTGATTATTATTTCATTAAAAGACACGGTTTTGGTTGCCAATAAAAACAATTCTCAAGATGTGAAAGAATTATTTGAAATGTTGAAAAAACAAAAACGCGACGAATGCCATTCTCACACTAAAGTTTTGCGTCCGTGGGGAAGTTTTGAAACCATTGATATTGCTGATCGCTTCAAAGTTAAAAGAATTACGGTGAAACCAAAATCTTCGCTTTCTCTGCAGATGCATAATCACCGCGCCGAACATTGGGTGGTGGTTAAAGGCACGGCACACGTGACTTGCGGCAGCAAAGAATTTGTTATGACAGAAGATGAGTCAACTTATATTCCGGTTGGAAAAAAACATCGTTTGGAAAATAAAGGGCAAATTCCTTTAGAGTTGATCGAAGTGCAAACTGGCGGCTACTTAGGTGAAGATGATATTATTCGTTTTAGTGATATTTACGGAAGATGAGTCTGTCGCGTAATCAAATTTTTCTAAAATATGGCGACCTTCTTCATAATTTTCATACACGAACTTCAGATATCATTTTGTCATATCGGAAAAATTTTATCTAATTTTCTATTTTTCCTAATCTCCGTTGTAATTTTTACAATAATCTCGCAGAATCAAGATAATCAAGACTCTACAACTTTTTATTCCATAACAATAATTTGGTTTTCTCTTCTTTCTTGTTTAATTTTTTCTGCTGCTGAATTTTTAAAAAAAGATTTTGATGACGGAACAATTGAACAAATTTTAACTTCGGTTGAGAATTTTGAGATCTTTATTTTAGCAAAAATGTTGGGAAATTGGCTGATTTGTTGTTTGCCAATTTTAATTTCAATCTTTCCGCTTGGTGCTGTTATTGGCATCAACCATGATTTAACGGTAAAACTTTTTTGGTTAGTTTTTTTAGCGAGTCTGGCGATTAATTTTATTTCTACTTTTTGCGGAAGTCTTTCAACTCTAGGAAATTCAGCGCCAATGATTGCGGTGATTGCTTTGCCATTAATTATTCCAGTAATTCTTTTGGCTTACAGCGGATTGATTGAAGGACAGCAGGAAGATTTTAAAATTCATTTTAAAATTCTGGGCGGTTTTTGTATTTTTATCGGATGTATTACGGTTTTTGCGACTTCTAAGATTGTCAAAATTGCAGCGGAATAATATACCAAACTAAAAATCTATTGATCGCAGTAGCAAAGTATTTTTGAGGGAAAATTAAAACTTAAAAAAACTTGCTGTATCAATATACCGCTGGTTTTTTTAAGTTTTAATTTTTACCAAAAAGACGAAGCTAATGCGATCAATAGATTTTTAGTTTGGTATATACCAAATTAACTATCTCTTGATAGTGCTAACGAAGTATTTTTGAGGAAAAATTGCGACTGGAAATGTAAGCTGTATCAAGTGATACAGCGTCATTTTCTGAGAAAATTTTTACCAAAAAGACAAAGTTATGACTATCAAGAGATAGTTAATTTGGTATAGTTACCCCTGAAGAATTTCAAGAGTGACTATTGAGATTTTTAAATAATAAATTCCATCACAACTTGCCCAATTCCCACAGCTTCGCCTTCACTAAATTTGATCTTGCCGATTTTTACATCGTGATCAGTGCGAATTGAATTTTCCATTTTCATGGCTTCGATTAACACCAATTCTTGCCCAGCTTTTACTTCATCACCTTCTTTCACTTTAAAGCGCACGATTTTTCCAGTGATTGGCGAAGTTAAATTAACTGGTTTTGCATTTTTTTGAATTTTTGGCATGAACTTAGAAAGCTCAGCGATACGCGGCGAATAAACATTCACAAAAGCATCAAATCCTGAATATTGCATTAAATAGCTGCCGGTATTGTTATTCTCGCGAATTTTAACGCCGACACTTCTATCATTAACCACGGCGCGAAAAAGCTTTTCGCCATTATTCCAAGAACTTACCAACTCGATTTCTTTATGATCGCATTCAAGTTTTAAGCGATCTTGAGATCTTTCAATCAAATTCACTAAATAAGATTTTTCATCAATCATCACTACCCAGCGTTCAGAAATTTGTTTTTCGCGGTTGCGCAATTGACCTGTCATGTGGCCGTTTCTTTCATAATTTTTTAAGAAAATATGCATGGCGCTGGCGATTAAAACTTCTTCGGCACGCGAATCTAGCTCACTTCCTGAAAAGCCAGCCGGAAATTCTTCTTTAATGAAGCTGGTTGAAATATCGCCACTTACAAAACGCTCATTTTTCATGATAGTTTCAAGGAAGCTGATATTGTGGGAAACACCGCCAATTGCGAAACTTCCCAAAGCGTGACGCATATGCTCAATTGCTTCATGACGATCTTTACCGTAAGAACAAAGTTTAGCAATCATCGCATCATAAAACATACTTACTTCGCCGCCCTCGTAAACGCCAGAATCAACGCGCACATTGGCGTTTTTTTCTGGCTCGATATAAAGGTTTATTCGGCCCGATGAAGGTAAAAATCCACGCGATGGATCTTCGGCGTAGATACGCGATTCCATTGCCCAGCCATTTAATTTCACATCTTCTTGCTTGAAATAAAGTGATTCACCCAGTGCGATTTTGATCATTAATTCCACAATATCAAAACCAGTAACAAGTTCAGTTACGGGATGCTCTACTTGCAGACGAGTGTTCATCTCAAGGAAATAAAAATTGCGGTTTTTATCCATGATATATTCAATAGTTCCGGCAGAAAAATACTGAACTTTTTTAGCCAAAGCTTTCGATTGCTCATACATTTTAAGGCGACTTGTTTCGTCTAAGAATGAACTTGGCGCTTCTTCAATTACTTTTTGGTTGTTGCGCTGAATTGAACATTCTCTCTCCCCTAAACAAACAGTGTTTCCGTGTTTATCGGCAATAACTTGAATTTCGATATGGCGTGGATTTTCAATAAATTTTTCAATAAAAATACGATCATCCGAAAAGCTGTTACGCGCTTCATTTGAAGCTGAAAAAAAAGCATCCGACATTTCTTCTTTTTTCCAAACAATTCTCATTCCTTTTCCACCGCCGCCAGCAGAGGCCTTAACCATCACTGGATAACCAATTTTTTGGGCAATTTCTGTCGCTTCAATATCATCTTTGACAACACCCATATGACCCGGAACCGTACTAACACCGGCCTCAATTGCCAATTTTTTAGATTGAATTTTATCGCCCATCATCTCGATTGAATAAACTGAAGGACCAACAAAAATTACTCCCGCCTTTTCCAGAGCATTGGCAAAATTACGATTTTCTGATAAAAATCCGTAACCAGGATGAACCATAGTTGCGCCGGTTTTTTTCACAGCTGCGAGAATTTTATCAATATTTAAATAGCTTTGTGAAGATGGCGAGTGACCAATATTTACAGCCTCATCAGCCATTTGCACGAATAGAGAATTATTATCTGCATCAGAGTAAACCGCGACAGTTTTAATGCCCATTTTGCGGCAAGTTTTGATAATGCGACAAGCAATTTCGCCACGATTGGCAATCAGTAATTTATGCATGATTGATTTGATATTTGAGAGATTTAACTTACCTATTTGAAAGGCGCGCGGATGCTATGAATGAAGATCAAAAAATCAAATTTAATTTTACTAAAAATATTATGGCCCTAACTAATTACGCAAAACTTATACGCTTACATCAACCAACTGGAATCTGGCTACTTTTTTTGCCTTGCCTTTTTGGAATTTTTCTAGCCTTGAAAAATTTACCCAATCCCGATTTTTTTGAAACTCTGCGCGTAGTTGCTTTATTTTTTATCGGCTCAATCGTAATGCGCTCCGCAGGATGCATTTTGAATGATTTACTCGATCAAAAATTTGATAAAGATGTGGATCGTACTAAAAACCGCCCACTTGCTTCAGGAAAAGTTTCTCGTCTTGAAGCCATGATTTTACTTAGCGCATTGTTATTTTTAGGACTTTTGATTTTAGTGCAATTTAATACCAAAACAATCTGGAGTGGCTTTGTAGCTTTGACTTTGCTTGCAACTTATCCCTTGATGAAACGAATCACTTATTATCCACAAATATTTTTGGGACTTACTTTTAATTTCGGAATTTTAATGAGCAGCTTTGCCATTACTGAAGAAATCGGCCTTGATACTTTAACACTTTATTTTGCCAGCATTATTTGGACAGTGATTTACGATACAGTTTACGCCTATCAAGATATTGAAAATGATTTAAAAATTGGCGTAAAATCAACCGCAATAAAATTTAAAAATAACCCAAAAAAAATCCTACTTTCATTAAACTTACTAATGCTTTTAACCTTGATAGGACTGGGTTGGCAAAGTGATTTTCGCAGTGAATTTTATATTTTAATTTTAGTTGCTGCTATATTTTTGAACCAAAAAATCAGAAATTGTGATTTTACAAATCCCAAAAATTGTCTCACAGTTTTTAAACAAAATATCTGGATTGGATTTTTGATTTTAACAGCAATTTTCTTAGGATAATGAAAATTGGATTGCTGGGCGGAAGCTTTAATCCTCCGCATTTAGGTCACATTTATATTAGCCAGCTTGCGATAAAAAAACTTGGATTAAATCAGGTTTGGTGGATTCCAACTGCGCAAAATCCGTTCAAAGAAAAATCGATTTATGAAAGTTATAAAAATCGTGTTTTGAAATGCGAAATTTTAGCAAAATCACAATCAAAAATTTACATAAAACAATTTGATGAAATTTATACACAACGTTTAATTTCAAGGCTGCAAGCCCGTTATAAAAATATAGAATTTTTCTGGTTAATGGGTGCCGACAATTTAGAAAAATTTCATCAATGGAAAAATTTTAAAAAACTAATTTTGCAAATTCCTTTAATAATTTTTGCGCGAGAAAAATTTTTAACTAAAATTAAAAAAACTCAATCTTGGAAATTTATTTCCTCAACAAAATATAAAATTTTTTACACCAAAAATTTAGATATTTCTTCAAGTAAAATTAGAAAAACTTCAAATGAATAATTATATCGTCGATACTCATTGCCACCTCGATTTGATTGAAAAACAGGGTGCAAAAATTGAAGAAATAATCGAGAATTCTGTGCAGAATAATGTGAAAATTTTGCAAACAATTTGCACTAGAATTACTGAAATTGAGAAAATTTTAAGTTATACCAAACTGTATGATTTTATTTATGCTTCAGCTGGCGTTCATCCTTGTAATGTTTTAGAGCAACCAAAATATTCAGCAGAAGAAATTATAAAAATCTGCAACGAGAATCCAAAAATTATTGGAATTGGCGAAACTGGTTTGGATTATTTTCACGATAAGTCGACGATTGATTTACAAAAAATCAGCTTTTTAGCACATATTGATGCTGCTAGAAAAACACAATTGCCATTAATAATTCATAGTCGCGATGCCGATTTGGATATGATGGAAATTTTGGAAAATGAGCAAAAAAAAGGGAGATTTCCAGCAGTTTTACATTGTTTTTCCAGCACCAAGGAATTAGCTCAGAAAGCGCTTGAATTAGGAATTTATATTTCAATTTCAGGAATAGTTACTTTTAAGAATGCGGCGCAATTGCAAGAAATTGTAAAATCCTTACCACTAAATTCTTTGTTAGTTGAGACAGATTCGCCTTATCTAGCGCCAATACCGCATCGCGGCAAAAGCAACCAACCTAGCTTTACAAAACATGTTGTAGAATTTATTGCCGAATTAAAAGGTTTAAGCATTGAAAAAGTTATAAATCAAACCACTGAGAATTTTTTCACGATTTTTAAAAAAGCAAAAAAATTATGAAAAATAATTTCATGGAAGAAGCCTTAAAACAGGCGAGAATTGCTTTTGAAAAAGATGAAGTTCCGGTTGGCGCCGTAATTGTTGAAAATGGAAAAATTATCGCAACAAGTCACAATCAAAATTTAATTTTGAAAGATCCTACCGCTCATGCTGAAATTTTAGTAATGCGTAAAGCCGCTAAAATAAAAGATTCTGCGCGACTTGATGGTTGTGATTTATATATAACTTTGGAACCTTGCGCCATGTGCGCTTCTGCAATTGCTTTAGCCAGAATTAGTCGAGTTTATTACGCCGCGTCTGATATAAAATTTGGCGCTGTTGAAAATGGAGTCCGAATTTTTTCTTCCACATCTTGTCACCATAAACCAGAAATTTATTCCGGAATTTCTGAAGAAGAATCAAAGAAATTGATGCAAAGTTTTTTCCGCAATAAACGCTAAAATTCCTAACGATTTTTAAATCAGAATTATAAATTATTGCTGTTTCACATGAAACAATTTGACAGAGATAAAATCGTTTTTACTTTGCATTAACATCTAATTTTTTCTTAAAGAAATTCCAAAATCATGTCACATCATCACAAACGCGCGAAGGTTTTTTCTATCGTAAATCAAAAAGGCGGAGTCGGTAAAACAACTACAGCTGTCAACCTTGCCACTGCTTTCGCTGCAATTAAAAAAAAAGTTTTACTGGTTGATTCTGATCCCCAAGGAAATGCCAGCACCGGATTTGGGATAATTCAAGCGCAAAGACAAAAAACAGTTTACGAAATCCTGATTGGCGAATGCTCAATTAAAGAAGCGATAATTCCAACCAGAATACCCAATCTTAAAATAATAACTTCAACTGTTGATTTATCGGCCTGTGAAATTGAATTGATCAATTTAGAAAAAAGGGAATTTTTATTACGTCGCGCATTAAAAGAAGTTATTCATGATTTTGATTATATTCTGATCGATTGCCCTCCATCGCTTGGAATGCTTACAATCAACGCCTTGACAGCTTCTGACTCAATTTTGATTCCAATGCAATGTGAATTTTTTTCACTTGAAGGTTTGAGTCATTTATTAACCAGCCTTGATTTGGTAAAAGAAAATTTAAATCACGAATTAATAATTGGCGGCATTATCTTAACCATGCATGACCGCAGAAATAAACTTACCGAACAAGTTGAAATCGATGTGCGCAGCTTTTTAAAAGACAAGGTTTTTAAACATAGCATTCCAAGAAATGTTAGATTGTCCGAAGCGCCTTCGCATGGACTTCCTGGAATTATTTATGATCCAAAATGTCCAGGATCTTCAGCTTATATCAAGTTAGCAAAAGAAATTTTAAACAAAGAAAAACACTAATCAGGAGCAATATGCAAGAATCAATTCAGCAAGAAAGAAAATTAGGCCGCGGCTTGTCAGCATTACTCGGGGAAAGTAAAACTAAAAATGAAACTTTTATTTCTCCTAGCAAAAATTCAAAATCAGTTGAATTAATTGAAATTGGAAAAATTACTCCCGGCATTTATCAGCCGAGAAAGAATTTTGATATGGCTGAACTGGAAGAATTAGCTAATTCAATTAAAGAAAATGGTCTGATTCAACCAATTATTTTACGCAAAATTGGTGATGAAGATCATTATGAAATCATTGCCGGTGAACGTCGATATCGTGCCTCAATTTTAGCGGGTGCTACTTCAGTTGCTGCGATTGTTAAAAAAATTAATAATCATGAAGCTTTGGAAATGGCGATTATTGAAAATATTCAAAGATCGGATTTATCTTTAATTGAAGAAGCCACTGGCTATCAACAATTGATTGAAGAATTTGCTTATGGACAAGAGCAGATTGCTAAAAGAATTGGCAAAAGTCGTAGTCATATCGCCAATCTTTTACGTTTATTAAGTTTGCCTCAAGCTGTGCGTGATTTATTGGATAAAAAATTGATTTCAATGGGTCATGCGCGCGCGATTATTAATTCTAATAACCCGGAAAAGCTGGCAAAAAAAGTTGTATACGAAGCCTTGACTGTACGTCATGTAGAAGATTTAGTGCGTGATGAAAAAATTGAGAAAATTAAAAATGTTCCGGTTTTAGTTAGAACAGAATCGAAAATTAGATTTGTAAATAGTGAGTATTTAGCTGATTTGGAAAATAAATTTTCTGAGTTGCTAGAAATGGAAACAAAAATTTCTTATAACTCTTTTAAAAATAATGGAAAAATTTCTATAAAATTTAGTGAGTTTGATAAAATTCAAAATTTAATAGAGAAATTAGAAAAATAGTTTCATGTGAAACTTTTTATGCCTCTCAAAGTAAGAATATATCAAATTAAAAATTTAAAAAACAATAACATGAAATTAACTGCGCATCCTTATCTTCTGGAAATCGAAACTTACAAACCAGGTAAAGCTAAAATTGGCAATAATACTCAAAAAATTATCAAACTTTCTTCCAATGAAAATGCTTTAGGCTCAAGCCCAAAAGCAATTGAAGCCTATCAAAAACATATGGCAGAAGTTGTTCGTTATGCCGACGGATCTTGTTCAAATCTGCGCCAAGCGATTGCCGAAAGCAATGGAATTGATGCTGAAAGAATTGTTTGCGGCGCTGGTTCTGATGAAATTTTAGCTTTTTTAACTTCCGCTTTTGCCGGAATTGATGATGAAATAATTTATAGTGAGCATGGATTTTTAATGTATCCAATTTCTGCCAAACGCGTTGGGGCAAAAGCAATTTCAGTTAAAGAAAAAAATTTAAAAACTGATATTGATGCTGTTTTAAAGGCCATTACTCCTAAAACTAAAATTATTTTTATTGCCAATCCAAATAATCCAACCGGCTCTTATTTGAATAAGGATGAAATTGAAAAATTAATTAAGGGTACGCCAGAAAATGTTTTAATTGTTTTGGATCATGCTTACGAAGAATTTGCAGAAGTTTCTGATTATCCAAATGCTATAGAATTAGTTAATAAAAACCAAAATGTCGTATTAACCAGAACATTTTCAAAGATCTATGGATTAGCTAGTTTACGGATCGGATGGTCATATTCTTCAAGTTACGTTGCCGATATTTTGAACAAGGTTCGTGGACCATTTAATGTTGGTGGACCAGCGCAATTTTCTGCAGCCGCAGCTTTACAAGATGAAGAATTTTTCAAAGCTTCGAAAAATCACAATAAAAAATGGCTCGAAATTTTATTTAAAGAATTTGCTGAAATTAAAAATATCAAAGCCTATCCATCAATTGCCAACTTCATTTTACTTGACTTTGGAAGTTTTGAAAATGCTAAAAAAGCCAATCAAAAACTTTTAGAAAATGGCATAATTATACGCGAAATGATGGCTTATGGCCTAGAAAATTGTTTGCGCATGACGATTGGAACTGAGGAAGAAAATTTACAATTTTTAAAAATTTTGAAGGATTTGTAATTAATGAATTTGAGCGGCTTAAACGAAAGTGATTGGCAAAACTTTATTTATCTAACTTTAATTCTAGCAGCAATGGCTAGTGGGTTAATTTCACGCCGCATGCCTTTTGGAAAAGTTTTTAAATATTTAGCAATTTGGTCTGTCCTCGGGATTTTTGCAATTTCGCTTTATGCTTACCGGTTTGAATTTTCCGATTTTAAAAATCGCGTTATAGGCGAGATTAAACCTTCGAGCATTCAAATTAATGCCTCTGGAGAGATGATAATAAATCTCGCGCAAGACGGACATTTTTATATGGATGTGGAGATTAATGAGTCTCCCATGCGCTTTATGATTGATACCGGCGCGAGTGATATTGTGATAAGCACTTTTGAAGCGCGCAGAATCGGCATCAGGCCCGAAAAACTAAACTTCAATAAATCTTACCAAACTGCCAATGGCATTTCTTGGGGAGCGTCGGTTGTTTTAAAAACTATAAAAGTTGGAAATATGGTTTTTTACGATGTTCCAGCTTCCGTTAATAGCGCTGAAATGGGAACTTCGCTTTTGGGGATGAGTTTTTTAAGACGCTTTAAAAAATATGAATTCTATCGCGATAAATTGATTTTATCGATGTAATCCAACTATCTACTAATTGTCAGCAATTTATTATTATAAATACAAAGTAAGCTATCAGCTAAGCGTAAAGTGAATTGGCGATTGATGGCAGGAATTACAACATAATTATCGCGAATTGTATAAGTTACAGGCTGTTCGCCACCATTCACATCAACCATGCTAATTGATGGAATTACCAGATTGTCATTAGCAAATTGAAAATGGGTTTCAGAGCTATTATCGTAAACTTTAAGAGGTACGATATTGTCAGATTTACCTGCAACGCTGTAATCAAAATTTAATTCATTATTTTCTGGATTACGCTGAATAATTCCTGAAATTGGCTCTGTAACATTAGCACCCGGAATTGGAGTTTTAACTATTCCTTCTTTTGGTATAACCGGCTGTTGAGTCATTTGTGGAGCTTTCATCGCCACATTTGGTACCACTAATTGCGGTGGAATCGGCAAAGGTTGACCAACCTGAGGATAGAAGAATCTTACAGTGTAAACCAAATCTTCATCAGCCTTACCATTAAATTCATCGGACCTAATATCGAAATGATAAGTACGTTTATTGGTGATGATTGTCATGTTGGTATGAGCTGCAATTTCAAGCGGGCGAACAAATAATCTTTTTCCGGCTGGAGTCAAGCGCCAAGCAAAAGCTTCTCCAATTGAAATCATTTCTATTTCTTCATCTTCCGCAAATTCAATAAATGACTGGTAATTATAATAGAATTTTAACTCGTAAACTTCGTTTGGATTATAAACCAAAGTGCGAATGCGTGAATCTGTAGTGATTGGAGTTTGAGCAAAAGATGAAAGAGAAAGAGCAAAAAAAATGCATGCAAAGAAACCAATTCGAAAGCATGATATAATTTTCAAGATTTCATTTGATTTCATTTATTTCTTCTCTTTTTAATAATTAAATACTTCTTTTACAATTGCGTATCTAGTAACTTGGAAGCCTAGCGGATTTATCAATCTTTCTTCCAAATTCAATGTCATATTAGGGGAAAAATTAAAATTCATTGTTATCACTTCATCCACATCTTGCGAATTTACTCCTGCAAGACTTATTTGTCTTACAGTACGAATTTGAGCGGTATTATTATCAATGAATTGAATTGATTTAACGCGAATTTCAATTCTGGAATCGGTCCCCAATTCTCTTGCATTGATACGATTCCTGAAATCAGCATAAACACCTGGAACCGACAATAATCTCACTTTATCGACATCCATTTTATAAGTTTTTGGATCATAGGCGCTAGCAGCATGAATAAATTCATTAATAAAATATTGGCGGATCATCTGGTCGCCAGTGAAATTTTGCGCCGTCATTTGATTAACAATTGTGGCAATTCCACTTTTCTGTTCAACTTCAATAACATAAGGCTCAAGCGACTTTGAAGACATGATATTTTTTACAAATATCACTGCCACCGCAACTGAGAACATTGAAATTAAAGTAAAAAGCAAAAGTATATTACGCTGAACCACAACAATCTGGTAGCGGTTTGAATACCAACTTTTTATCTTTAATTTAGTTTTTTTATCTTGGTCTGACATGCTTGAAATTAAAGGCTGGAAACTAATTTTATAATTTTAGTAAAAAAATTTCAGGCGGAAGGTAAAGAAGCTTGATTAATAATTCAAGCCGTCTTAATTCGCCGCCCCTTCTTTATTTCTTCTTGTCTAAGATAAGTAAAAAATTCTATTAAAGAAATGCCTTTCATCGAACGCGAAAAAATTCCTCTATCACAAAAATTGGAACAGTTAAATTGGCTGTTAATTTCGCTAATTATTATACTGGCCTTTGTTGGTTTTTTAATGCTTTATTCCGCAGGTGGTGGCAGCTTCAAGCCTTGGCTAATAAGGCAGCTTGGCTTCTTCTGTGTATTTTTTCCATTGATGATTTTCATCGCGGTTACCGACATAAAAATCTGGTTTCGCGCCTCTTATGTTTTTTATGCCATCGCTTTAACACTAGTAATTATTGTTGATATAATGGGTCACAATGCGATGGGCGCAACAAGATGGTTCAGAGTCGGATCACTGACAATTCAGCCTTCAGAAATTATGAAAGTTTGCACCGTATTCGCTTTAGCACGTTATTTTTATAGCATTGAAGCTGAAGAAATAGGTCGCATAAAATTTATTATCGCGCCACTTGCGATGATTGCAGTTCCAGCCTTTTTCATTTTTTACCAACCCGATCTCGGAACCGCAGCAATTTTAGTCATGGTTGGTGTTTCAATTTTATTTCTTGCCGGCGTTAAAATCTGGAAGTTCATTTCTGTAGGAGCGGCAGGTCTTGCTGCCGTTCCTTTCGCTTGGCATTTTTTACTTTATGATTATCAAAAACAGCGTGTTTTAACTTTCTTAAATCCAAATAATGATCCGTTGGGAAGTGGTTATAATATCATTCAATCCAAAATCGCGATTGGCTCCGGAGGCTTATTTGGCAAAGGTTATTTGAATGGAACGCAAGGGCAATTAAATTTCTTACCGGAAAAACAAACTGACTTTATTTTCACAATGTTGTCGGAAGAATTAGGATTTTTGGGCAGTTTTTTCACGATTGCAGTTTATTGTGCAATCATTGGAATAGGCATTTCAATTGCTATGAAAACCAAACATCAATATGGCAGATTATTGGTGATGGGCGTGATTAACATTTTCTTTATTCACATGTTTATAAATATGGGAATGGGAATGGGATTGATTCCAGTTGTAGGTGCGCCACTGCCTTTCGTTTCTTACGGTGGCACAATTATGGCATCAATGATGATTGGATTTGGGTTGGTTTTGAACGTGGATTTGCATAAAAATTCCGACTTAAAACTTAACTAAATATCCTGAACTTGTTTCAGGATCTGGCGTAAGTTTGAATCATTTTAATTCTCCTCATCATCATTTACATCATATTCTTCCAGCAATTTCACTTCCCCAGATTTTTTCCCTTCAATTCCTAATTCCGCAATATTTTTCATCGCTGAATAAACTCCACGATTCAATCCTTTTACCATTTTGCTATGCAGCCCAAGCGCTTTATTTAGCGACTTTCCAAGCTCTCTGGAATCTCTAAAAATCATCGTCACATTATCCAACAAACGACGCACTTCAATCTTTAAATCTTCGATATTTTTTTCCTGCTTAATTCGATCAATCACAATTCTGGCTTGCGATAAAAAATTAATCATTCCAATTGGAGAAGCCAATATTACTCCAGCTTCGAGCGCTTTTTGTTCGAAATCAGAATCAAGACTTCTAACAATATCAAGCATCTTTTCTGTCTGCAAAAACATCACGACTAAAATTTTATAATCCGACGCATTTTTACTTCTTAATTCTTCAAATAAAAACTTCGAATAATCCTTCTTTTTCAAGCTTTCCAGATGTTTACGAAATGCATCTTTGATCTTGGATAAAATAATTTTTTCTTGCTCAAAATCACCGCTTTGGCGCGCAACTTCAAGGTCATAAAAATGCGGTGAAGATTTACTATCAATAATTGCAATTTGATCTCCTGGAAAAAATAAAATCGCATCCGGCCTTTTCGATTCTTGCTCTGAATCATTATTCACACCTGAAAAATGCGACTGTAAAATATAATCGCCATAAGAATTGAAATCAGCTTTTTCTTTTAAACCAGAACTTTTCAAAATATTTTCCAGCGTAATTTCAGCAGTTCTTCCCGCCGCACCAGGACTGAGTAAAGCCTGTTTAGTTAAATTAATTATATCAGCAGATTTTTTGACATCATCGCCCAAAGAAACAACTTTTGCCGTCACATTTTCAAAATTTTTAAACAATGTTTCGGTAATTTTTTTAATATTTTCCTGCTGATTTACACTAATCTGATTTTGCTGCTCATTATTTTTTTTAATCAAATTTTCTGACAATTGTAAAAGAATGGTTTCCTTATCTTTATTCCATTCTTCTCTTTGCCTTTCAACTTGCTGCTGCTCTGATTTTAGCAATTGATTTTGGGTTTCTAAATGAACATTTTTTTGCTGTAAAAAATTAATTTTTTCTTCCGATTTTTCTTTTTCTCCACGCAAAAAATCAACTTCATTTTGCACTCTTTCTGCCTGACTTTTAAACTTAGCCAGAAAATAAAAAAATATACTGGCGCAAGTACCGATGATTATTGTAAAAACTAAAGCTATTGCCATTGTATTTTGGAAATTGATTACTAGATTTTTGCGGATTCTCGCCTCTCCGAGAGTCTGTTGTGTAAATCAAAATTTTCTAAGAAATTTTTGCGATTCTGATTTTTTTGAAAGGTAAGCGCACCTAGATTTAAGTGCGTTTCAAAAAAATCAGAATTGCGAAAAGTTCGACGAAAAGTTTGATTTACGCAGCAGACTCTTTAATTCAGATTCATTTCAACCATGACCAAACAACAAATTCAACCGCAAGTTTTTCATGCTCTGCCTTTGCGTGATATTGTGATTTTTCCGCAAATGACTACCACAATTTTAGTTGGTCGAGAAAAATCTTTAAATTCGGTGGAAGAAGCTCACCGCTTGGGAGTTTCGATTTTTGCAGTGACTCAAAACAATCCTGACCTTGATGAATTTGATCAAAAAAATATTCACTCAATTGGTACTTTATGCAATGTTATTGAATCAATCAGAACTCCTGACGGCACATTAAAAGTTATTCTTCAAGGCATCGCGCGCGCTAAATTAAAAAAAATTATTCCCGCTGAAAAATTTTTCACTTGCGAAACAGAACTTTTAATCGATCACAAATTTGCTACCGACAATAAAGAGCTTTTAGGTCTAATCAAAGCCTGCATTGAAAGCTTCACCAAATATAGCGAACATAATAAACGCATCACACCGGAAGTTTTAAATTTGCTGACTAAAGTAAAATCACCTCACGAAGTTGCCTATTTAATTGCTACTTACATTGGCAATTCAATTAAAAACAAACAGGAAATTCTCGAAGAAAATGATTTGAGCAAAAAGCTTTTCAAGGTTTTAGAAATGTTAAAAGGCGAGATCGAAATCGGTCAAGCAGAAGCTCGAATCAATAAATCCGTGCAAGAAAAATTCGCCAAAAGCCAGAAGGAAGTTTATTTAACTGAACAGCTTAAAAATATCAAAAAAGAGTTAGGTCAAGAAGAAGAAAACGAAACCAAAGAAATCAAAGAAAAACTGGCAAAACTGCAATTGCCGTTAGAAGTGAAGAAAAAATGCGATATGGAATTAGCTAAGTTGGAAAAAATGAATCCATATTCTTCAGAATCGGGCGTAGTGCGTAATTATTTAGACTGGATTTGTACTTTGCCTTGGACCACTAAATCAAAGTCTGGAAACAGTTTAGATAAAGCTAAAAAAATTCTCGATTTACATCATTACGGTTTAGAAAAAATCAAGGAACGCATTCTTGAATTCATTGCCGTGCAAATGAAAACCAAAGAATCTCGCGGCCCAATTTTATGTTTAGTTGGTGCGCCCGGAGTTGGAAAAACTTCACTGGCAAAATCAATCGCCGAAGCTTTGGGGCGTAAATATGTCAAGGTTTCTTTGGGCGGCGTGCGTGATGAATCTGAAATTCGCGGACATCGCAGAACCTACATCGGCTCAATGCCGGGACGCATTATTCAATCAATGCGCAAGGCTCAAACTATTAATCCTTTAATGCTGCTCGATGAAATTGACAAAATGTCGCATGATTTCCGCGGCGATCCTTCTTCAGCGCTTTTAGAAGTTTTAGATCCAGAACAAAATTCCGTCTTTTCTGATCATTATTTAGAAGTTGATTACGACCTTTCTAAAGTAATGTTTGTTGCCACTGCAAATAGCTTAAACACTATTCCGGTGCCTCTTCGTGATCGCATGGAAATTATCAAACTTTCTGGTTATACAGAAAGTGAAAAACTCAATATTGCTAAAAAACATTTAATTGACAAACAGCGCGAAGAAAATGGTCTTTCAAAATCTGAATTTACCTTAGGCGATGAATCAATTCTAACCTTGATTCGCAATTATACTTTCGAAGCGGGAGTCCGAAATTTAAATCGTGAAATTTCAAATTTGGCGCGCAAAACGGTGAAAGAAATCATCATGAAAAAAACTAAATCGCTGCATATTACTGAAAAAAATCTTTCCAAATATGCGGGCATTCCAAAACGTCATTACGGAATTGCCAAAGACCACGATTTGATTGGCGTTGCAACTGGTTTAGCTTACACAGAATATGGTGGAGATTTGCTTGATATTGAAGCATTAAAATTTGAAGGAAGTGGCAAAATCCAAACTACGGGACAACTTGGTGACGTGATGAAAGAATCAGCGCACGCTGCTTTAAGTCATGCGCGCTCAATTGCTAAAAGCTTGAAAATTGATGCCAAGAAATTCAATAAATATGATTTTCACATTCACGTTCCCGAAGGAGCAACTCCAAAAGACGGACCTTCAGCCGGCGTGGCTTTATGCGTGGCTTTAGTTTCAGTTTTATCCGATCGACCAATCAGAAAAGATATTGCGATGACGGGTGAAATTACTTTAAGCGGAAAAGTTTTAGAAATTGGCGGTTTAAAAGAAAAACTTTTAGCAGCATTACGCGGCGGAATCAAAACTGTGCTGATTCCAAAAGCCAATGAAAAAGATTTAGAAGATATGCCAAAAGAAGTTTTGGATAAAATCAAAATCAAGCCAATTTCTCATATTGAAGAAGCTTTTAAAGAATGCCTGCTTACAAAAAAAGTGACGAAAAATGTCAGAAAATAAACAAATTCACATTATCGCCGGACCAAACGGAGCAGGTAAAAGTTCATGCGCAAGAATCACGCTTTTGCCCGATTTTCTGAAAAGTAACGAGTTTGTAAATGCTGATGAAATCGCCAAAAATCTTTCTCCGGAAGACCCAAAAGAATCCGCTGCCCAAGCGGGTCGCCTGATGTTAAAAAGAATGGAATTTCTTTTAAATGAAGATCGCGGTTTTGCCTTCGAAACTACTTTATCAGCACGCACTTATTTGAACCTAATTCGCAGGTCGCAAGCAGCTGGTTATCGCATAAATTTAATTTTTTTAAAATTACAAAGTCCAAAACTTGCAAAAATCAGGGTGCAAAATAGAGTGAGCAAAGGCGGCCATGATATTGAACCTCTCGTAATTGAGAGAAGATTTCAAAGAGGCCTCGATAATCTTAAAGATTATTTAGCAATCGTTGATACAGCTTCGGTCTACGAAGCCAGCGGTCCTGAACTCATAGAAATTGCTCAAAAAAATCAAGATCAATTAATTATTCTTAATCAAAATCTCTGGAAAAACATCTATGCGTAACGAAGAAATCCTCAAGCGAACGGAGGAGGGAATGAAAGAAAGTAATAAAGTTCTCATTCGCGAATTGATTCATGATCTGGAAGAAAAAGGCATTCATCCCGCTTGGGCAATTGATGGCGAAGTAAAAAAGTTAAGAATTATTGATGAAAGCGAACTTCAGGATTTTGAAAAAGAATTAAAAGAATTTGGGCTAGAAAAATCAGATTTCTGCCTTTTAGAAGAAGATACCAGCGAAACCTCAGAAGCCCCTTATCCCTTGAATGGAAACGTCATCCTCATTCACAAAAAAACCGCTAAAATTAAAACTTACAAAGCCGGAAATAATTCCGCTTGGGTTATTGATTTTCACCGCGATTTACAAAGCAATTTTTTCACAAACTAATCAATGCAAAATAATAAAAATATCCTTCTTGCCACAGTTCTTTCTGCCATGATTTTATTGAGCTGGACGTGGTTTTACGAAAAGCCAAAAATGGAAAAGCAAGAATTACAAAGAAAAATTCTCGCTGAACAAAAACCGCAGGTTGAAACGGTTAAAACTATTGAAAATAAAGGCTCAATTGTATCTACAATTTCAACAACAAAACCAGCTGAAGCCGCAATTACTTTAAAAAACCGTGATGAAATTTTAGCCCAAAGCGCTGAAAGCCGCGTTGATATTGAAAGTGAAAATTTACACGGCTCAATTTCATTAAAAGGTGCGCGTTTTGATGATTTAACTTTGGCAAAATATTTTACGGCAATTGATAAAAAAGAAGAAGTTACGCTTTTAGCACCCGCAGAAAGTCGCGAAAGATATTTTGCTGATTTTGGCTGGATCAGTTCTGAAAGCGGCTTAGAACTTCCTCAGCCAACAACAATTTGGAAAAGCGATAATAAAAAATTAACGCCACAAAATCCGATTACGCTTTCATGGAAAAATAAAAATAACGTCGAGTTTTTAATTCATATTACTTTGGATGAAAATTTCATGTTTGGTGTTTCGCAATCGGTAAAAAATAATTCCGGTTCTGAAATTTCTATCGCTTCTTATGGTCGCATTAATCGTGTTTTAAATAATGCCCAAAAACCAGTTTATATTCTTCACGAAGGTCCAATTGGTGTGTTTTCTGATGTTCTTCACGAATCTTCATATAAAGATATTACAAAAGAAAAACGTCAGGAATTTACTTCCGAAAAAGGCGGCTGGCTGGGAATTACTGATAAATATTGGTTAAGTTCAATTTTGCCTGACAAAAGCTTGAAATACAGCGCCAGTTTTAATCACGAATTAACCAATCAAAATAATTTTTATAATTCCGAATTTGTCGGCCAAGAATTTAAAGTTCCAACTGGCGAAACTTTAAAATTTGATCATCATCTTTTCGCTGGAGCCAAGAAAGTTAAGCTTCTAGATCAATATGCCAAAGAATATGATGCCAAACTTTTTGATCGCGCCGTAGATTTCGGCTGGTTTTATTTCTTAACCAAACCGTTCTTTTTTATCATTTCTTTCTTGTCAGAAATTTTAGGAAATTTTGGTTTAGCAATTTTAGCAATGACGGTTTTAGTAAAGCTGGCATTGTTTCCAATGGCGAATAAATCTTACTTGGCAATTGGCAAAATCAAAAAATTACAGCCAAAAATCGAAGCCATTCGCACCCGTTTCAAAGATGATCGCATGGCGATGAATCGCGAAACTATGGAACTTTACAAAAGAGAAAAAGTTAATCCAGCCTCTGGATGCTTGCCAATCTTGATTCAAATCCCGATTTTCTTTTCACTTTACAAAGTGCTTTATGTAACTTTGGACATGCGCCAAGCACCATTTTATGGCTGGATTCATGATTTATCCGCGCCAGATCCAACTTCAATTTTTAACCTGTTTGGTTTGTTACCATTTTCAACCAGCGCTGCCTTCACGATCGGTCTTTGGCCAATCTTGATGGGACTTACCATGATTGTTCAACAAAAACTAAGTCCTGCGAGTTCTGATCCAACTCAGACAAAAGTTCTAAAATTCATGCCTTATGTTTTAACTTTTGTTTTAGCTGCATTCCCAGCAGGTTTATTGATTTACTGGACTTGGAGCAACACGCTGTCAATCTTGCAACAATGGTTTATCAGCACCAAATTGAATAAAGGAAAAAACTAAAAATTCTTAAACTAACCTCAAAGTCACTCTGAGCTTGTCGAAGGGTGATTTCAAGCCCAAATGTTGAATCACCCTTCGACAAGCTCAGGGTGACTTCGGAGTTTTTTTAGTAGTGACTTCGGGGTTGTCTAATAGTGACTTTGGAGTTGTTTAGTTTTTAATACGGAAGGATGGCCGAGTGGCTTAAGGCGCACGCTTGGAAAGCGTGTTATGGGTAACACCATACGAGAGTTCGAATCTCTCTCCTTCCGCCATACATTTTGCGAACTTTTTTCTCCAGCGGCACACATCGCTCCCGCAAGGCTGCAGGGACGCATACCGCGTTTTTCACGTTTACCTTCCCCTCAAAAAATCACTAAAAATTCACTGATTTTTGCAATTTTTCTTGGTTTTTTTGTCTCCAATTCTCCGTTTCACGTTTACCGTTTTTGAGCTTCTAAAGCCTGTATTTTGCTGCATCTAGTTTTTTTAGCGCTTCACATTTACCGAATTTTTTCGTTAAAAGTGACTAGGATGTGATATGGTTTACGAACTTTTTTCTCCATTTGTTAAAAAGCTAAATTAACCCCTTTCAAACTGTAAGGTTATACTTTATATTTTATGATTCATAAAAACTGTAAGGTAAAAAAATGGATTACAAAAAACTAAACGAAAAAAAGAAAATATTAGATAAGCACAGACCTTTCGATGCTGCTTTGGTAAAGAATCTAGAAGAATGGTTTAGAATTGAACTTACCTATACCAGCAACGCCATCGAGGGAAATACTTTGTCGCGCGCCGAAACCGCTTTAGTTGTAGAAAAAGGTTTAACAATCGGCGGAAAATCAATTACCGAACATCTCGAAGCAACAAATCACGCTGCTGCTTTGAATTTCATCAAAGAACAAATCAAGCGAAGGCCATCCGACCTCAGAGAAAGAGACATTCTAAAAATTCATGAAATTATTTTAGACCGAATCGACAAAGAAAATGCCGGAATCTATCGCCGCGTTCCTGTTCGCATTTCTGGCTCTGCTATTGTTTTGCCAAATCCAAGAAAAGTTCAAACCTTAATGGATGAGTTTTTTTCTTGGATTGAAAACAAAACTAAAATGCACGCTGTTGAACTTGCTGCCGAAGCGCATTATCGCTTCGTAACAATTCACCCTTTCACTGATGGTAATGGTCGCACAGGTCGTTTGCTAATGAATATGATTTTGATGATGAAGGGTTTTCCGCCTGCAATCATTAGAAAAAATGATCGCTTGGCTTACATAAAATCTTTAGAAAAAATGATCGCTTGGCTTACATAAAATCTTTAGAAAAACCGCAATTAGTGAATGGTGAAGGCGATTCGAAGAGTGATTATTTTAAACTAATCGCAACAGCAGTTGATCGCTCGCTCGACATTTATCTCAGGGCAATAAAAGGCAAAAGCCAAGAACCAGAAAACGAAAAACTCTTAAAAATCGGTGAGCTTGCGAAAGCAACAAATCAGACTGTTCCAACTATTAGGCATTGGACAAAAGAAGGATTATTGCAAGTTGCTGAAGTGAAAGAATCTGGATATCAAATGTATAGTGAAGAAATGGTCAGTAAGATAGAAAAGATTCAAGAAATGAAAGAAAAAAGAATGACGTTAAATGAAATTAAAGAAAGCTTATGATGGCGCTGTCGCGTAAATCAAGTTTTTCTAAGAAATTTTTGTGATTCTAAATTTTTTGAAAGGTAAGCGTACCTAGATGTACGTGCGTTTCAAAAAATTTAGAATTGCAAAAAGTTCGACGAAAAAGTTGATTTGCGACAGCGCC
>CAMAXU010000014.1 GCA_945862455.1 Rickettsia typhi
CATCTAGAAGGGATGTTTGGACACATCAAAGAGAGGGTAAAAATTCACCGAGGATTGGATAAAAATCGGAAGAAAAAAGCGGTGAAATTTCTGCTGAAAAACTGGGGGCGAAAAGTGGGTTTTTAGCCCCCCATTTTTTTAATTATGCCATTTGTTATAAATACGCGCGCAAAAAAAATCTCCCCCGAAAAAAATTCGAGGGAGATTTTAAAATCAGACTAACAGTTAAATTTAGTTTTGTGCGTTAACGCTTGCAGCTTCAGGACCTTTTTTGCCTTGAACGATTTCGAAAGTCACTTTTTGACCTTCGCGCAAAGTTTTGCGACCGCCGCCGGCCATGTTGATAGCGCTGTGGTGTACGAATACATCCTTTCCGCCTTCTTGTTCAATAAAGCCGAAGCCTTTTTCATCGTTGAACCATTTAACTGTACCTGTTACTTGACCTGACATTTGTATTACTCCTAGATATTAAAAAAGATATTGGGTTTTTGGTAGTGACGTGACTATAGAAGTGTGAATCTCATTAGACAAAAGATTTTTTCGATAAAAAAATAAATTTGAGAAATTTTCTTATTTTAAGACTTTTTGAGAAAGTTCGAGCATGATATATTTATTCCAAATTCAGATTTTTTTAAAGGCGCTTTTTTACGCAGAAAATTTTCCCCGATAATAAATCAGTGGATTCTTGTCACTCATTTTGGAGTAATCCATAACCTCAGCAATAATGATATGATGATCTCCGGCTTTGATTACGCGCTGTTTCTTACATTCAAAAAAACCTAGCGAATTTTGAAAAATTGGATTACCGAATTTCCCCAAAAGATATGGCTCAACAGTCCATTTTTTAGAATTTTTTGGTGTTGCAAAAGCTTTTGCCAATTCCTGTTGCTCCTGACTTAAAATATTTAGCGAGAAATAGCGGTTCTTTTTAAAAAGTGGCAGGTTGGAAGATTTGTTGTCGATCGAAAACAGCACCAATGGAGGCTCCAGTGATACTGAAGAAAATGAATTTATAGTCATGCCGAAAAATTCATCGGCAAAGATTTTCTTTAATTTTTGTAAAAATTTTTTACCAAAAATCGTTTCACGCAAAAATTTATTATTGAAGATTTTTTCTGAAAAAATCTTGTTTTCAAAAAATTTCTCACTTGAAAAAGTTTCTGCAAGAAAATTCTTACGTCGCGCGCAGGCAATGATTACTCCGGTTGAGAATAGTCCAAGACAGTCGCGTAATTTTCTGTGATGATCCATTTTCAAATTTAATTATTCTTCAAGAGGAATGATGATGATTTACTTCAATAACTTACTTTTACCCCTAATTATCCACAAGAGATCATATCTTTTAATAATTAGGTATTTAATGGCGCAAGAATTTGTCCTAAGTCTTTGCATTCCTGCTAAAGCAAGACTTGAGATTTTTTAAAATCCTAAAAAAGCAATAATTGCTTAAAAGATAAAATCAGGAAAAGTAATAGTGAAATCAAGCCTAAAACCATCCACATTGAATAACTATATAAATAGCCAGTTTGTAACTTACTCACTCTTCCAGCCATGAATTTACAAAAAGCTGCCGCGCTATTTGGCAAGCCGTCAACAATTTTCATGTCGATAATTTTCCACAAAAAGTTGCCCAGTTTTTTAGTTGGTTTAACCAAAATCACCTCATAGATTTCATCGAAATACCATTTGTTCAAAGACAACTTATATAAAAATTTCAAGGCATTTGCCAATTTCGCCGGCCAATCTTTTTTAACCAGATAAAATACATAAGCCAAAGCAATTGCTACAATGCCAACAATCAATGGCGAAATTTTCACCAAGAACGGCGCGTGATGAATTTCTTCAAGCAAGCCAGCTTTTCCTTCGCGCACGAAAATCGCGCCACTGAAGAAATTTCCTTCTGCTGCAACCATGTGATAAATTTTTGAACCGACAATTCCAGCAAAAATTGAACCAGCGGCTAAAACGAAAAGGGGAATTAACATTGAAAGCGGCGATTCATGGGCGTGGTCGTAGGTGTGATGATCGGCGCGCGTTTTGCCGTGGAAAGTTAAAAATAATAAACGCCAAGAATAAAAGGCGGTTAAAAATGCTGCTGAAATTCCCATCCAATAAGCCAATTTTCCAAATGGGCTGTGCGACATGAAAGCAGCTTCGAGAATAACATCTTTCGAATAAAAACCGGCGAATGGCGGAAATCCTGCAAGTGCGAGAGATCCAATCCACATCATGGCGTAAGTGATCGGAATTTTTTTCCAAATGCCGCCCATTTTTTGGATGTTTTGTTCGTGATGCATTGCATGAATTACGCTGCCCGCGCCCAAGAATAACAAGGCTTTGAAGAAAGCGTGAGTTGCTAAATGGAAAATTGCTGCTGAATAAGCTGAAACGCCGCAAGCAAAAAACATGTAACCAAGTTGCGAGCAAGTTGAGTAAGCGATAATTTTTTTAATGTCATTTTGTGTCAGTGCGATTGTGGCGGCAAATAAGGCGGTTGTAGCACCAACCAAAGTTACCATTAATAATGCATTTTCAGAATATTCAAAAAGCGGCGAGCAACGCGCCACTAAAAATACACCGGCAGTAACCATTGTAGCAGCGTGGATTAAGGCTGAAACCGGAGTTGGACCTTCCATCGCATCGGCAAGCCAAACATGTAAACCGATTTGCGCTGATTTACCCATTGCACCTACAAAGAGTAAGATGCAAATTGCATCAATTGTGCGCCACTCGGTTCCAAAAAGTGCGAATTTATCAAAAACATGGCTGCAAACTGTCGCAAAAACTGGACCATATTGCACAGTGCCGAAAGTTAAATAAATCAAACCAATTGCAATAATTAAGCCAAAATCACCAACGCGATTGGCAACGAAGGCTTTAATTGCAGCATTATTTGCTGATTCTTTTTTATACCAAAAACCGATGAGCAAGTAAGAAGCAACGCCAACTCCTTCCCAACCAACAAAAAGCTGCAAGAAGTTATCCGCAGTTACTAAAATCAACATGAAGAAAGTAAAAAGCGAAAGATAAGACATGAAACGCGCAATTGACTTGTCTTCATGCATGTAGCCAATCGAATAAATGTGAACCAAACTTGACACAACAGTTACAACAACCAACATGATTGCGGTTAATGAATCAAGCTTGAGAGCCCAATTAGCTGAAAGGTCGCCAGATGTTATCCAATTGACTAAAACTACAGTTGAATTGATGTGATTTGTGCTGACATCGTGAAAAACCAGAATCGCGCAAATTGCTGAAATAACTAAAAGCGCGCTGGAAAAAATTTGAGCAAATTTATCGGCAAAATTTTTAGACAAAATACGCGAAAGAAATCCGGAAAATAAAAAGCCGAAAAGCGGCAGAAATACTGTAAGCTTAAGAAGCATTGGATCTTAAAAAAAGTTTGAAAGAATTTGAGATGAAGAAGTGCGGCAAATTAGATAAGCGAAAGTGAAAAATCAAAGTGAAAAGTTTAGAAATAAGATTGTTAATAATTGAATATAATTTTAATAATCGTTTTACCAATTACCCGTTCCGATACGCGTGTCACCTTTGCCGTTTATTTTCCAAATACTACCCAAGCTGTGAGCCATTGGATCATAACGATCTTGACCCGGAAGCGATGGAGCCATATTAGCAGTTTGCAAAATACCCAAAGCAGAGTGACGGCAAAATACGTGAGCGCCCCAGAAAATTGTGGTATAATCATTAAAATTTTTCTTCACGTCTGCGGGATCATTCCAGTTCACATTTTTTAATTCTTTTTTATAACGCATCTTGATTTTAGCGATATCGGGATTGGATGAAACAATATCAGCATCTTTACTCCAGCTGTAAAATGACATGTAAAATGCTCCGGCAAATTGTGATCCCAAACCTGATTGACAGCCGTGAATCCAGCCCAAATTATATCCGGGAGATCCGCCTTTAGGCATTTGGCTAAACAAAGTTATACCCATTGGCTTATACCAATTAGGCACGCAAGAAGTTACGAAAACTGTGATTAAAAAAATTACAAAAATATTTTTTTTCATTATTGCCCAAAAAATTGTCCTTTTGATCCACCGGCCCAAAGTGGATTAGCACTAAATACGCCTCCACCCGCACCTCCTGACCAAACGTCAAACATTGCATCAAAGCCATTTGCAGGATTTGCTTTGATCGGGGCATCAAGACCACCACCAAACATTCCACCCCAAGCATCATTAATATTTCCGGCATTGAAAGTTGGATCATAACCACCTGGATTTAAATATTTATCAAACGAACCAACCGGACCTGAAGTTCCGACAATAACCTGTTGGAAACACCAAGTATAGCCTCTAGAATGACCAAAACGATATTCGGGATTGCCGATCATTTTCGGATCATAACGATAACTATAACGCGTACGATAATAGACGTTACCACGAGCATAAAGAACTGTAGAACATCCGTCTTTATAGCCAGCCTGGAAAGCGGGAGTGCCTTGCGGAATTTTAAAATTTGTCCATTTAAAATATGGCGTACCCGCATTGGTAAACCATTTACAGCCATCAAGATGAACCAAGAAAAACAATAATAAAACTCTAATCAAAATTTTCATTATTTGTAACCACCAAATGTTGAACCCCAGATTGAACTACTCTGTTTTACATAATCAAAACGATAACAATACCAAAAAGCATTACCCCAAGCAGTTTTATAATCGGATGAGCTAGTCATTTTATAGCCATCAACTTTATTATTAGTGTAAAACATTTTATAAAAAGTACCGCTTCCACCTGACATTCCAACTTCACAACCATCTTGCCAACCTTGCCTGAATTCGGGAGAAGCTTTCTTTAAATCTTCAGCAAATTCAGTATCTGGGCGGTTGGGAAAAATCCTGCCAATTTCCCTATTACAACCGGTGATCAATAGAGTTGAGATTAAAAGGAAAAAAAATGTGATTAGTTTTTTATTAAAATTTTTCATTCCAATGGACCTTTGGCAAATGCTCTGAATTTATCATCAACAAATTGACCAATATGAAGTACGCAAGCGAACCAACCTTGACTCCAACCGGTTTGATAGCCGGGATCATGTTGATCAATTCCATTACCAAAATCTGGTCCTTTACCATCCTGATAAACGAAAGCATTGGCAAAAGCTTTGTTGGCCAAAGCCGTTCTGCAACCAGAATACCAGCCCGCCTTATATTCTGGTGGACCATCCGGAACAGCAAGATTCATGGTAATTGGCTGGTAAAAACCAAAACTTTCTGGCATGCGACAAGAGTTAAGAAATAACATTATAGTTAAAATTAATGTCGCAATTTTCACTTTTTTTCACTTAGCCTCAATGTTTAAGAAGATTTAAATACAGGCTCTAGGAAGTTTATACAACATCCCAATCCATAAGGTATGTACATTGTTCATATCCATCCCACCAACCGCTGTTGTAGTCAGGATTTTTTTGCATACGCTTAAAATCATATTTCTTGCCGTTAATATCACTCAATAATCCCTTCGAAGCAACGTCCCATCCTGATCCGCAACCATCTTTAAAACCTTTACCATATTCGGAATCAGTTGAAGGAAAATTTCTCACTCCAGTTAATGGACGCGGTCTAGCTCCCCAATTCCAGCTTTTTGGCATTCTTTCAGCGAAGAGGCTGCAAGAAGCAAGTGAAATTATTAGTAGTAGTAAGGGAATTTTTTTAAGCATTTTTTAAGAAATTTTGGTAAGTATTTTTTCAATTTCTTGTGCTAGAAAATCAAAAGAAAATTCTTTTTCAAGCTTTGAAAACGCTTTATTAGTAAATGATGCGTAAATTTCTGAATTACTCAAAACTTTCACGATTTTTTGAGCCAGATCTTCAGCATTTTCATTTTCAAAAAGCAAGCCATCTTCATCATTTTTAATCAAGAATTTTCCGCCATCTGTATCAGAAGAAATTACCAAAGTTGAAAATAAAAATCCTTCCAAAATCACCAAACCAAATGGCTCTTCGCGCGAAGGAACGCAAAGAATATCAACATTTTCAAAAAATTTTGACTTATCCAAAACCGTACCAACAAATTCACATTTTTCTAAAACAGCATTATTTCGAGCAAGTTCTTTGAGTGTATTTAAATCATATCCTTTATGCACTTCAAAGCCGCCAATTTTTAAACGAAGATCTTGACCATTTTTTACCAAAATTCCCGCTGCTTTAATTAAAATATCAAAACCTTTACGCGACTCAATACGACCATAAATACCAATTGTTGGCGCAATTTTTAGAGTTTTTGCGCGATATTTTTGATCAACTTTAATGACGTTCGGCAAAACAAAAGATTTTTCTTTGTTAAAGCCAGTTGCCACAACTAAATCAGAAATTTGCTGATTAATACTTATTATGTATTCGCAATTCAGCGAGTTTTTAAAACTAATTCCGTGATTGATTGCAACCGATTTTGTATTTGAAAAAAACCGCATGATTTTCATCCATTTCATCAAGCGATTAGAATGACATAAAACCATATCAGGCTTGAATTTGACTAATATCCAAAGCAACTTGATACAATCAAAAATTTGGCTTGAATTTTTTAATTTAAAAATTCTTTTCGTTGCATATTTATCATGACCATTATCCGAAATTAAAAGCGCAACTTCGTGATTTTGTTGTAGCAAAATTTCACTGTAATTGCGAAAAACCTGATCAACTCCGCCAATACCTTGCGCGTGAATTGCGTTTAAAATTTTCATGTGCGATAAAATTTTTTTAAAAATAATATTTCGCAAAATGCAAAACATCTTTTCAACAATCAATTATCAATATCCGAACCCAAAAAATTTCGATCGAACCAATCCGGAATTTGATATTTTTAAAAATGTTCCGCTTGATAATTGTTTTGTACCAGAAATAAAAACTTTTAAAAACATCCGCATCAGCACTAATTCGGTGCTTTTCAACTATTTCAACATCATCAAAGAAAGTTGTATCAGCACCAATTATGAAAAATATCGCAAAGGTTTTCGTTTTTACCTGAAATTTATTTTTCCCAAATTCAATTTTAGTCGCAAAAGATTTTTACTAATCACCGATGAATGGACCAGCAACTATTATCACTGGCATATTTTCGCCTTAAAAAAACTTTTAATTTTGCAAGAAAAAGGTCTCGCCAAAGATGCTTTGCTTTTTTTACCTAAAAAATATCAACGCTTTAAATTTGTTTTACCGTCACTTGCAAAATTCGGAATTAATGAAAAACAAATTATTTTTTTACGCTGTAAATCAAATATTAAAACTGCGGAAGTTTCTTTTGTGGAGCCTTCGCAGCAACATCCGATTATTTTTCAAAAAATCCGTGAAATTTTACTACAAAACCAAAAATCTAATTTGGATTTTGGTGATAAAATTTATATTTCTCGCGCAGGACAAGTTTTGCGTTTTGTAGAAAATGAAAATGAAGTTATGGCTTTGCTTGAAAAATATGGCTTTAAAAAAATTATCGCCGAAAAATTTTCTTACGACGAACAAATTGCTATTTGTTCTAAAGCCAAATATCTCTTAAGCCCTTACGGTGCAGGACTTACCAATCTTTTATTTATGAAAGAAAATTCGTCAGTTTTAGAATTAGCCAGCGCTCCTTTTTCGCAAAAATCAGTAACTGATTATTACAAACTAGCTTCCATGTTAAATATTAATTATTTTTACCAAGAATGTGAAATGGCTGAAAGCAGCAAAGTCAAAGATTTTCATCATGCGAGCTTGTTGGTGAATTTAGAAAAATTGGAAAAAAACTTAAAATTAATGTTGAAAAATGACTGATTTCATAACTTTAAAAGACCGTGCCATCATTGAAATTACCGGCGAAGATCGTAAAAAATTTCTGCAAGGTTTAATTACCAATGATATTTTTAAGGCATCGGATCAAAATCTGATTTACTCCGCAATGTTAAGCGCTCAAGGTCGCTTTCTTTATGATTTTTTTATTTGCGAAATCGGTGAAAAATTAATTCTCGATTGCTTTGCTGCCAGACGCGATGAAATCATACAAAAATTCGGTTTTTATAAACTGCGCTCCAAAGTAACAATTGCTAAAAATGATGATTTAATTGTTACCCATAATTTTGGAAAAATTGGCTTCTCTGACCCAAGAAATACTGAGCTCGGACATAGATTTTACCAACCTAAATCTGAAATAAAAAACTCTTCTGAAACTATTTACCATTTCGCCCGCATTGCCAAAAAAATTCCTGAAAGCGAAAATGATTTAACTTACGATAAATCGTTAATTTTGGAATTTGACTTTGATAATTTAAACGCCATCGACTACCAAAAAGGCTGCTACATTGGTCAAGAATTAACCGCTCGCACCCATTATCGCGGTGAAATTCGTAAAAAAATTTTCCACATTAAAATTGATGGTACAGTTGCCGAAAAAAATTCGGAAATAACTTGCGAAGGAAAATCTGTTGGCATAATTTTGTCTTCGGTTTTTCATGAATCCGAGCTTCATGCTCTCGCCTTAATCAAGATTTCTGTCGATCAAAATTCGACCATGAATTTTGAAATTTCAGAACAAAAAATTTCCGTGATCAGTTAATGCAAATCTATCTGCCAATTGCCGAGATTCCTGTTAACATTTTGCTGATCTTGTTACTCGGTCTTACAACTGGCTTTCTCGCAGGCATGTTCGGAATTGGCGGCGGCTTTATCGCAACTCCTCTTTTAATGTTCATTGGCATTCCGCCAGCAATCGCGGTTTCAACTTCAACCAATCAAATTATCGCTTCTTCCGTTTCAGGAGTATTCGCCCATTTTCGCAAAGGCAGCGTTGATATAAAAATGGGATTAGTGCTAGTCGTTGGCGGTTTTATTGGCTCAACACTCGGTGTTTCCATTTTTAAAATTTTACAAAAAACCGGCCATATCGATTTAGTTGTTGCCTTAACTTATGTAATTTTCCTCGGAACAATCAGCGTTACAATGTTGATTGACAGCATCAAAACCTTGGTTGAAAAAAAATATGGCGTGACTTGGGAAAAAAATGAAAATGGCAATCTTGATAAATTTTTAGCCAAAATTGATCGCCTGCCTTGGAAATCACATTTTCCAAAATCCGACATCACTGTAAGCTTAATTGTGCCAATTGTTTTAAGCATCGGCATTGGAATTTTAGTTGCCTTAATGGGTGTTGGCGGTGGTTTTTTAATGATTCCAGCGATGATTTATATTTTACGCATGCCCTCTTCCGTTGTGGTTGGAACTTCACTTTTTCAAATCGTTTTTATCGCCAGTAACGCCACGTTTTTACAAGCTGTTACCAACAACACTGTCGATATTGTTTTAGCTTTTTTAATGATTATCAGCTCATCAATCGGCGCACAAATCGGCACCAGAACTGGCTATAAAGTTGATGCCGACAGCATGCGTTCATTTCTATCACTCTTGCTTCTTGGCGTTTGCGTTAAAATGCTTTTTGTACTTTTCCAACATCCAGAAAGTCTTTATGTAATCGAAATCTTGAAATGATGAAAAAAATTTTCCTGACTTTTCTATTACTAATCAGCGCATCTTTTGCAGCAAACGCCACTCCGATTATTTCCGGCATTTCCACTAACGAAATCAATATTGATACCAAATTCCGTGGCGCAAAGATCCTGCTTTTTGGAGCTAAAGATGAAGCCGGAGAAATTGTAATTACGGTGCGTGGTCCGAAAAGAAATTTCATGGTTACAAAAAAACACAAACTGCTAGGCGTTTGGTACAATGGCGAACGCGTTAAATTCAAAGATACTTACAGCCTTTATTCGCTTTTCTCCACTTTTAATGCTCAAGAACCAATCGACGAACTTTTAAAAGAATTAGAACTGGGCAGAAATAATCTAAATTTTCCAACTTCCGACGAAATTGATGAGGTCAAAAAAAATGAATTTCAACTACAACTAGTTGATCGCATGGAAAAAAATCATCTTTACAATACCAGCTCCAATAAAATCGATTTCTTAAATGAAACTCTTTTTAAAGTAATGTTAGATTTCCCAAAAAATATTTCTCGCGGCATTTACACAGTTGAAATTTATTTAATCAACGAAGGCTCGCTGGCTTCTTTTCAGTCAATCCCAATTTATGTAAATCAAGTTGGATTTAGTGCCAAAGTTTTGGATTTTGCTTTCCAACAATCTTTTTTTTATGCTCTATTGTCAGTTGCCATCGCTCTTATATTTGGCTGGCTGGCTAATTATTTGTTCGCACGTTTTCTTGGTAAATAATTAATTTAAAAAATACTATGACCAAAATCTTAAACGCCGAATCAACTCCAACTATCATCGTCTGCATCGACACCACTAATGCCTCGGAAGCAGCATTGCGTTACGCTTGTCGCAAAGCTAAAACCAATAATTTTGCAGTTCAGATTTTAGCCGTAATGGAAGCTTCGCATAAAAACCTGCTTTTCGGCGCCAAAGCAATTGGCAATGATAAAAGGCAAATTCTGGAGAAACATTTAAAAAAATTAATCGATGCCGTTTGTAAAGAAACCAGCATCATGCCAAGCGTTTCAGTGCGTGAAGGCGACATTGTAACAGAAATTATTCGCGAAATAAAAGCGACGCCGGATTGCAAAATGTTGATTTTTGGCAAGTCTGATAATGCACAAAGTGATAATACAGTTTTACCAAAAATCGTTAAAAAAATCGGCAATAAAATCGCGGTTCCGGTGACGATTGTACCAGAAAATTTGAGTAATGAATTTTTAGCTAAAGTATAGATTAGATCCTGAAACAAGTTCAGAATGACAGCTCTGGCAGACCTTTCAACATCGTAATCCTGAACTTGTTTCAGGATCTAATAACGAAGTTTGAATCTAAATTAAATCCCAATGACAATTTTTCGCTCCATTTTCACCATCTCATTTTACATCTCACTTTCACGAATTCTCGGATTCATCCGCGACATTTTAATCGCCCAATATCTTGGCGTTAGCATGTTATCCGACGCATTCTTCGCCGCTTTTCGCTTGCCAAATTTCTTCCGTCGCATTTTTGCCGAAGGTGCTTTCAATTCAGCATTCGTTCCAATTTTCATCGAAAAACTTCATGAAAAAGAAAATGATAAAGCGGGCGAAAGAAGTGAATTAGTTTTTGTGCGCAATATTTTTTCCCTGCTTTTTTTTGCACTATTAATTTTCACCCTGCTTTTCCAGCTTTTCATGCCCTTTTTCATGAAAATTCTTTTTCCTGGATTTTTCGGCGATGCTGAAAAATCAGAACTTTTAATCAATCTTTCTCACATTACGATTTTCTATTTAATCTTCATTTCGCTGGTTTCGCTTTGTTCGGGAGTTCTTAATTCTATCAATAAATTCGCGGTTCCAGCCTCTGCGCCAATAGTTTTAAACGTCACATTAATTGCCTCAGCTTTTGTCTTTGGATCAATAACTCCAAACTATGCCTATGCTTTTTCTTGGGGCGTTTTTGTAGCTGGAATTTTGCAATTTTTATGGGTTTTTATTTTCACAATTAAAGCCGGATATTTGCTTTACCCAAAAATGCCGGTTTTTAATAGCGACATGAAAAAGTTTTTCCGCAAATTAATTCCCGGCGTAATTGGGGCTAACGTGATGCAAATTAACTTGTTGGTCGATTCAATCTTTGCCAGCATGATTGCTGGCGCTGTTTCATATCTTTATTACGCCGATCGCATTAACCAATTGCCTCTCGCAATGATTGGAATTGCAATTGGAATTGCTTTGCTTCCCGCTCTTTCAAGAAAAATCAAAGCCAACGAACATGCTGGCGCAATCAAGTTGCAAAACATTGCTTTGGAAGTTGGATTAATCTTGGTAATTCCCGCCACTCTAGCACTGACAGTTTTAGCTTACCCAATTATTTCCTCACTTTTTGAACGCGGAAAATTCACCGCCGATGAAAGTTTTTTCGTTGCCAAGGCTTTGATGTTTTATTCTTTCGGCCTGCCTTCTTATGTTTTGGTAAAAGTTATGGAACCAGCATTTTTCTCGCGCGGCGACACTAAAACTCCAATGAAAATTGCTTTCGTCTGCCTGATTAATAACGGAATTTTCAACGTAGTTTTTTACTATCTTGGTTTTGGTTATGTCGGAATTGTTATGGCTTCAATAATTTCAACTTATCTCAATTTAACCTTACTAATCACAACTCTAATCAAGAAAAAACATTTTCATTTTGAAAAAGATTTTCCAAAAAAACTGGCGATGATTTTAATTCCATCAATCGCGATGGCTTTGGCTTTATTCTTCATGCGCGAATTTTTCTATCAAAGCGATTCACTAGGAAGAATCACTGAATTAACTATCATGATTGCAATTGGTTTATTAATTTACGCCACTTCCGCTTATTTTTCGGGAAGCTTGAATATCCTGCTTCAATCTAGTTTTTTGAAGAGAAAAAAAATGATATTTGAAGATATCGATCTTTTAAAAAAATAAATTCTATTGCGGATGCTTCGATTCACTCGCCGCGCAACAATTCAAAACAAACCCAAATTCGACGAAAGTCGAATTTGATTAAGATATTATCCCAAGTGCCTAATTCAAAAGAAACAACGCCATATCTTGATTTTCCTGATCTGGAAGAAAAAGAATATCGCCAAATCAAACAAGAAATTCTTAATGTCACCCTGAGCTTGTCGAAGGGTGATTCAAGCCTGAGACTCGAATCACCCTTCGACAAGCTCAGGGTCGCATCCCGAGAAGTTGATTGGATTTGGGTTGGGCCAAATTCACGCCGCAGAATAACTTTACAAGTTGGGCCGCAAAATGAAGTGGGATTTTTTCTACCAAAATCGAAAAAAATTTTTGAAATTTCCAACTGTTCAATTGCTGAAAACCAAATCTCGGATTTTATTTTACCGCTGAAAAAATTTTTAAAATCACAAGATCAAAATTTCTTCACTCAAATCTCCATAACCTTGTTTGATAATGGTTTAGATTTGATTTTTAGCAGTGCGAAAGATTTAAATTTTTCGCAATCACAAAAATTAATCGCCTTTGCCAAAGAGCAAAATTTTAATATTTCTCACCGCGTTAAAAATCACGTAACTCCGATTTTTAAAATCAGAAATAATCAAATTTTCTATCCTGATTTTAAAATTGATGTTGGTTCTGAAATCTTTATTCAAGCAACAAAATCAGGGCTTGCGGCGATTATAAAAATAATTCGCGATTTTCTTATTCAAAATAAACAAATCAAAAATATCGCCGATATTTACGCCGGATTTGGCGCTTATTCTTTTGCAATTGTCGATTTAGCAAAATCAATTTCTGCAGTTGAGGGTGATCAAAAAATGGTTGATTCCATCAATAAAAACGCGGCAGCAAATAATTTTGCCAGCAAGTTAAAAGCCGAAGCCGAAGATCTTTTTTCTTGCCCAGTTGTTAAAAGAACTCTGGACAAACTTGATTTAGCAATCATCAATCCACCTAGAAATGGCGCATCACCTCAGGTTTTAGAAATTGCCAAATCTACTTTAAAAAACGTGATTTATGTTTCTTGCAATCCCGAAAGTTTTACCCGCGATGCCAAGATTTTAATTGACTCAGGATTTACAATTACAAAATTAACTGCTCTTGATCAATTTTACTCTACCAAGCATTTAGAGCTTATTGCAATTTTTCAAAAAAAATAATTTTTACCAAAATTTATGACTAAAAAAACTCTCCAAACCCCGCCAAAGTGGGATTTGTCGGACTTTTATTCTTCAACCAAAGATAAAAAAATTGCCGCCGACATTAAAAAAATCGAAATCGAAACCAAAGAATTTGTTAAAAATTATAGCGGCAAAATAGCAAAATTAAATGCTTCCAACCTTTACATCGCCATCAAAAAATATGAAGAAATTTCCGAAATAATTGGCAAAGTTGCAAGCTTCGCGCAATTGCTTTACGCATCTGATTTATCCAATCAAATCAACGTCGCATTTAATCAAAACACCTCAGAAACTTTAAGCAAATTTGAATCTGATTTAGTTTTTTTTACCCTAGAATTAAACAAAATTGAAGACAAAAAAATTACCACTCTTTTAAAAAATTCTGACTTAAAAAAATACCAACCTTTAATTCGCGATATTCGCCAATTTAAAAAATATCAACTTTTCGAAGAACTAGAAAAATTCTCTTTAGAAAAAAGCATCACCGGCCGCGGAGCCTTTGTGCGCTTGTTTGACGAGACTGTTAATAATTTACGATTTTCTTACCGCGATAAAATTTTAAACTCGCAAGAAATTTTCAACCTGATGTCAAATTCAGATGAAAAAATTCGCAAAGATGCCGCAAAAGCAATTGGGAAAACCTTCGAAGAAAATTCTAAACTTTTCGCTTTCATCACCAATATTTTAGCCAAAGACAAGGCAATTGATGATAGTTGGCGTGGCTTTGCTCGACCAATATCCTCGCGTAACTTGAGCAATTTTGTTGAAGATGAAGTTGTTGATGTTTTGGTAAAAAAAGTGAAATCCAATTACGCCAAAATTTCACATCGTTATTACAATGTAAAAGCTAAAATTTTAGGGAAAAAATCGTTAAATTATTGGGATAGAAATGCGCCTTTAAGCAAAGCGGAAAATAAAGTTATTCCTTGGGAAAGCGCTAAGGACTTGGTTTTATCAGCTTATGAAGAATTTTCTTTGGAAATGAAAAAAATCGGCGCATTATTTTTTGATAATAATTGGATTGATGCCGAAGTTAAAACCGGCAAAGATTCCGGCGCTTTTTCACATCCTTGCGTGCCGTCAGTTCATCCTTATATTTTGATGAATTATCAAGGCAAAACCCGCGATGTTATGACTTTGGCGCATGAACTTGGACACGGCGTGCATCAATATCTGGCGGCGTCTCAAGGTTATTTTATGAGCCAAACTCCATTAACTTTAGCTGAAACTGCTTCAGTTTTTGGCGAGCAATTAACTTTCCAAAAAATTCTCAAAAATGAAAAGGATCAAAAAAAGAAAAAACTGATTATCGCTGCCAAAGTTGAAGATATGATCAACACAGTTGTGCGTCAAATTGCCTTTTTAGAATTTGAAAGAAAAGTTCACGATGCCCGTAAAAATGGCGAAGTTCCTTTGGAAAAAATTTGCCAATTCTGGATGGAAGTTCAGAAAGAAAGTTTGGGACCAATTTTTAAATATGACGAGGAATACCGCTTCTTTTGGTCATATATTCCACATTTTATCCACTCGCCTTTTTATGTTTACGCTTACGCCTTTGGCGATTGTTTAGTGAACTCGCTTTATGGCGTTTACCAATCGAAAAAAGTTAAAAATTTTGAAGAAAAATATCTCGAAATGTTGCGCAGTGGCGGCATTAAACATCACAAAGAAATGTTGGAACCTTTCGGCCTTTCGGTAAGCGACCCGAAATTCTGGCAAGCGGGATTAGATGTAATTATTAATTATATTGATCAGTTGGAGAAATAATGATTACTTCCGGTTACGCACAAACTTTGTTCAACCATCTTTATGGTCACATTAACGGCTACGGCGTTTCCAATGCTGCGCGCGCTAAGTCCGAACAAAATACCGAAAAATTGCTTTACGGCGAACTTCCTTTTGAAACTTGGCAACAAATTGTTGAACGCGCTGCGCCAAAATCTGACGCAGTTTTTTTTGATTTAGGATCAGGAACTGGAAGAATTATAATCGCCTCTTATTTGCTTTTTAACTTTCGCAAATCAATCGGCATAGAATTGCTTGAAGGCTTGCACCACAAGGCTTTAGAAGTGGAAGATGATTTTAATAAAGTTATAAAACCGCAAGTTGAAAAATATATCGCTGGACGTGAATTGACTTTTATTAATGACAATATTTTTAATATCGATTTACGTGAAGCCGACTTTATTTTTATGAATCATCCTTTCAAAGAAGGTGATGATTTTGCGCGATTAGAAGAAAAATTTCTCAGCGAATTAAAAACAGGAACCAAAATTGTTACAACAATTCGAGCCCTGCAAAATCCAATGTTCAAGTATTTAGGAAATGAAACTTATAAATTTAGTTGGGGCGATTCTACAGCCCATTTTGCCGAAGTTTAAAACTTCTCGTATTGACAATATCATTACTCAAAATCATCTTTAAAAAACTTATTAATATTTAAACTTTATATGAAGAAAAAATTGAAAATCGTTACTCCAAAGAAAAAAGCAGTTGTTAAAACTAAGAAAGTTGTAAAAAAAATAGTGGCAAAAAAACCAGCTGCTAAAGCAGCTATGAAGCGCATTTCAACTTCTTCTAATGTTAAAAAATCAATTACGATCAGAATTTCAAACAGCGATATTCAAGCGATGAAAACAAAAGCAGCCAAGATGGGCGTGCCTTATCAAACTTATATTAATATCTTGATTCACCGCGACGCGGTGGGTGAGTAATTTTTTAAATTCTTAGGAACCTAAAGACCTTAAGCAGGACGGGATTTTCAATCCCGTTCTCACTTTCATGTAAATTGAAATGAATATGCCGAGCTGAATTTTAAACAATTGGCGCTTCTTTTGATTTAAAAAAATTCTTCCGCGATAAGTTCAGAATGAATTTCATACTAATCAGAATTGTCAGGCAGCCGATGACTTTGTTAATTGTTAAAAGCTCTCCCAAAAATATCGTACCAAAAATTGTCCCAAAAACTGGAATTAATAAAACCACACTAACCGCTGCTCTGGCGCCTTCTTCTGCCAATAATTTAAAATAAAAAATATAAGCAATTCCGGTGCAAAGCGCGCCAAGACCAAGTAGAGATAAAGCGACTTTTGGAGTAATTACACTAAAATCAGTGAAAAATAATGAAGGCCATAAAAGCAAAGTTGCGCATAAAACGCTGCCCGTAGCAATTAATATTGGCTCGATATCTTTGCATTTTCTATTAGCATAAAGTGAGGCAGCGGCATATGAAGCTGTAGCGCCAAGTATGGCAATTACTGAGAGAATTTCTTTCATTCCCATTGCCGCATTTACAACACTTCCCCAAGATGTAATTACAATTCCAACTAATCCGAAAATCACGCCCAAAACTGCGTTTTTATCAACTAAGCGACCTAAAATAAAAATTGAAATCAGCACTTCAAACATTGGAACCGTTCCGTCAAGAATTGAGGCAACGCCGCTATCTAAAAATCGTGCCGCAATGGCGAATAATGTGAAAGGAAGAGCGGAGTTAAAAAGTCCCACGATCATGTAATTCTTGAAATTTTGTGCCATTAGAATTTTTTTACGCCGAAACAAACAAACAGCCCAGAGCATAATGCCGCCAATTGCCAATCGCGCGAAGGAAACAAAAGCTGGAAATAAATTTTCGGAAGAAATTTTGGTAAAAATTGCGAATGTCGACCAAATGAGTCCGAGGATGATTAGGAGAATTAGATTGCTGTTTTTTTTCATAAAATTATTGGCTCGACCTCTTTTTATTAAACTGTGTCAAAACATAAAAAAACCTCGTCCACATTTTTGTGAACGAGGTTTTTAAAATTAAAACAAGAAGGTTTGTTTTAGAAACCTCCCATGCCTCCCATTCCAGGCATTCCGCCGCCCATTCCGCCACCGTGGCTATGACCGGTTTCTTCTTTTTTCTCGATTATAACTGCTTCAGTTGTAATCAATAAAGCTGCGATTGAAGAAGCATCTTGTAATGCCGTTCTTACAACTTTAGTTGGATCAACGATTCCAGCTTTGAACATGTCGCCATATTCGTTGGTTTGTGCGTTATATCCGTAAGAAGCTTGGTTTTTAGACAATACTTCATTGGCAACAACCGCGCCATCAAAACCCGCATTTTCAGCGATTTGGCGGATTGGAGCTTGAATAACTTTTTTGATAATATTGATGCCGACATTTTGTTCGTCATTAGCACCTTTTAATTTCTCAAGCACACGACCAGCATAAAGAAGAGCTGAACCTCCACCTGCAACAATGCCTTCTTGCATTGCGGCGCGAGTAGCAGCCAAAGCATCTTCAACGCGATCTTTTCTTTCTTTAACTTCAACTTCAGTTGTGCCGCCAACTTTTAGAATGGCAACGCCACCTGAAAGTTTAGCTAATCTTTCTTGAAGTTTTTCGCGATCGTAATCTGACGTTGTTTCAGCAATTTGCGCTTTGATTGCAGTGCAACGCGATTTTACATCTGCTGATTCGCCAGCACCCGCAACAATAGTTGTGGTTTCTTTGTCAATGATGATTTTTTTAGCTTGACCTAGCTGTTGAATCGTAACGGTTTCTAGCTTCATTCCCAAATCTTCAGAAATTAACTGACCGCCAGAAAGAACTGCGATATCTTCCATGATTGATTTTCTGCGATCGCCAAAACCCGGAGCTTTCACAGCTGCTATTTTCAAGCCACCACGAAGTTTATTAACCACCAAAGCTGCAAGAGCTTCGCCTTCAACATCTTCAGCAACAATCAAAAGTGGGCGCGATGATTGAACTACGGCTTCAAGCAATGGAACCATTGGTTGTAAGTTAGAGATTTTTTTCTCGAACAACAAAATGAATGGATTTTCCATTTCAACAGTCATTTTTTCACCATTAGTGATGAAATATGGAGAAAGATAACCGCGGTCGAAATTCATGCCTTCAACAACATTAACCTCAAATTCCAAACCTTTGGCTTCTTCAACTGTGATTGGGCTATCTGGACCAACTTTTTGCACAGCTTCAGCAATTTTATTTCCGATTTCAGAATCACCATTAGCAGAGATTGTTGCAACTTGAGCGATTTCTTCTTTGCCGTTAACTTTTTTGCTCATTTTGGTTAATTCTTTCAGCAAAGCTTCAACTGCCAAATCAATACCACGTTTCAAATCCATTGGATTAATTCCCGCCGCAACTGATTTAACACCTTCGCGAACAATTGCTTGAGCAAGAACTGTTGAAGTTGTAGTTCCGTCGCCCGCGATATCGTTGGTTTTTGAAGCAACTTCTTTAATCATTTGCGCGCCCAAATTTTGGAATTTATCGGCAAGTTCAATTTCTTTTGCAACGGTCACGCCATCTTTAGTGATGCGCGGAGCGCCGAAAGATTTTTCGATTACAACATTTCGACCTTTTGGTCCAAGTGTAACTTTTACCGCGTTAGCGATGATATCAACGCCTTCAACGATTTTCGCGCGGGCGTCAGATCCAAATAGGATTTCTTTTGCTGCCATTTTTTACTCCGTTTGTTTGGTTTAAGAATTTAATTTTTTGCTTATTTTGTGCTTCATTCGACGAGATTTTTCGTAAGTTATTATCTTACTCAATTATCGCCAAAATGTCTGATTCTTTCATGATGATAAGCTCTTTGCCATCAACTTTAACTTCGGTTCCACCCCATTTTGCGAACAAAACGCGGTCGCCTTTTTTAACGTCCAAAGCAATTCTTTTGCCGTGATCGTCACGAAGTCCTTCGCCAACAGAAACAACTTTTCCTTCGGCTGGTTTTTCTTTTGCAGTGTCTGGAATAATAATACCGCCAGCAGTTTTGCTTTCGGCTTCAATGCGCTCAACTAGAACGCGGTCGTGTAAAGGTCTGACTTTCATTTTTTGAAATTTTTTAAGATTTAAAAGAAATTATATTATGCAACTGAAGACGTCTTCAACTGCAAATTAATTTAGTGAGCTTCGATTCTTTAACAAGGGGGTTAAAAAATATTTTTTTGTTATTTCAATAATTCGTCAAGCTTACCTGCCGCATCCAAGGCATGTAAGTCATCACAGCCTCCGATATGTTTTTCATTGATGAAAATTTGCGGAACCGTCATGCGTCCACCCGATTTATTAATCATCTCTGATTTAATTTCATCACTAGTGATTTTAATTTCGGTGAATTCAACACCCTTTCTTCGCAAAAGATTTTTTGCACGCACACAGTATGGACAAGGATCTTTGCTATAGATAATAATTTTTGGCATAATGATAAAAATTTAAAATGCACCGTTACTGTTAGTTCCCAAAACCGTCTGATCATTTACAGACTTATTTGAATAAGTTGGCGGAACATAATATTGATCAGAATCATAATATTGATTCTGGGTTGAAGGTGGAATTGCGTAAGGATTGGAATAAAAGCGCGATTGTGGCGCAATTTGTTGATAAGGCTGGTAGTAAGTTGGTTGTTGATAATAATAAGATGTCGGCTGCTGATATTGCGGTGGCGCATATTGCGGTGGCTGATATTGTTGCTGTGGGCGATAATATTGCTGCTGATTTTGTATTGGATTAATTGGACTAATTGGACTCACCTCAACATTACGACTACAAGCCGAAGCTAATAGCAAAAAGCAAATCGCATAAAAGGCAGATAATATTTTGCGACAAATTCTTGTGTACATTTTTAGATTTTTCTTGGAAATTTTTGATTAAGAAAATTAATATTATTTCAATCTATGATCTATTCTTATTCGAATCAAGTCAGTGCAATTAATATTTTGGTCGATCTGGAGATTGTTGTATTGGTTCATTATTTTGGATGTAAGCCGGCGGAACGTAATATTGATCAGCATCATAATTAGGATAATAATTTGATGGCGGAATAGCATAAGGATTTGAGTAAGAGCGCGATCTAGCTTGCGGTCCATAATTAGGTTGCTGCTGATATTGTTGTGGCGGCTGATAATAAGGCGCCGGAGCTTGATATTGCTGCTGCTGTGGATAATAAGAAGCTGGCTGTTTTTGATAAGAAGCTTGAGGTGCATAAATTTGTGGTGGAGAATATGCCTGCGGTTGGCGATAATAATCCGGTGCAATATAGCTCGGAGCGCTAGGATTTGGCTTTTCTACTACCGGTCTGGTTCCCGAATCGAATCCAGCTTTGTCGTAGAGATAAGGATCACTTTCACAATTAAATAGCAGGCATAAAAAAGCCAAAGCAACAAAGCGCTGAAAATTTACATTAATTAAAATCGCATTTTTTTGTTGCACTTGATTTGCCATCTATAGTTTAACTAATATTTGCTATCCGCTCCCGATCCATAGTTAGCCTCAACATTTCGATAATTTGTTGGTGCAACATAATATTGATCGTAGTCGTAATAAGGAGAGTAATTATATGGCGCTGGTTGGTATGGATTACTATAAGCTCTTGAATATGGTTTTGAATACGGACTATAACTTGCAGGATAATTATAACTTCCGGGCTCCGGAATTGAAGATTTTAATCCCACTCTTTCATAAAGATTTGCATCATTATCTTTTGAACAAGAAAAAATCAGCACTACAAAAACAAACAAAATAAAAACACGATTTATGGGTCGCAAATTTTCTGACTTCATACCTTGGAAATATAAAACTTATGCGAGGTAACTTGAGTGGGGCGAACAAACTAGGTAGCATAAAACAACAATCAATATAAAATCTGCGCATCGAGACTTTCTGCTCTAAAACAAAAAAATCATGATTACTAACTCTAACGAAAAATTCATCTCTTACGCACTAAATCTGGCAAAAAAAAATCTTGGACAAACCGCGCCAAATCCAGTTGTAGCCTGCGTTATTATTAAGGATAATATTATAATTTCAACTGGCGTTACAGCAAAAAATGGTCGTCCGCATGCCGAAAAAATTGCCATTGATAAAGTTACTGACAAAAAAAAATTAGAAGGAGCTGAAATTTATGTAACGCTAGAACCTTGTTGTCACTTTGGTCAAACCAGCCCATGTGTTGATGAAATTATAAAATATAAATTCAAAAAAGTAGTAATTGCGATTTCCGATATTGATCCAAGAGTTAATGGCGAAGGAATAAAAAAACTGCGCCAAGCCGGAATTGATGTGGTTTGCGATGTTTTAAAAAAAGAAGCTAAAGAAATTAATCGCGGTTTTTTCAAAGCCAAAACTAGCAAAATACCATTCGTAACATTGAAATTGGCGACCAGTCTAGATGGAAAAATTGCCACTAAAAATTTTGACAGCAAATGGATTACCAATGAAAAATCACGATTTTTTGCCCATAATTTACGCGCCAAAAATGATGCGATTTTAGTTGGCGCCAATACAGTAAAACAAGATGATCCCAGCCTTGATTGCCGGATCTTGGGATTAGAAAATTTTTCACCAAAAAGAGTGATTATTACAAGTGATCTTAATTTTGATTGGGATTTAAAAATTTTTAAAACTGCCAAAGAAAATCCGACAATTATTTTGACCAATAGTTCTAAAAAAATTCAAATTCCTTATGTTGAAATAATTTTATGCGCTGAAAAAAATGGCAAAGTTGATTTAGAAGATGCGCTAAAAAAACTGTGCGAGAAAGGAATAAATTCTATTTTAGTTGAAGGCGGCAAACAATTGGCAACGCAGCTTTTGCGAGAAAATCTGGTTGATGAATTAGTTTGGATTAGAAGTAAAAAAATAATTGGAAATGATGGATTACCCGCAATTGGCGATTTGGGATTTTCTGCACTTTCAGAAGTTTTAAATAATTTTGAAAGAATTGAAAATAAAGAGATGGGCGATGATTCAATTGAGATATTTCGATTTATACTTGGTTATTTTCCCTGAATTGCTCCTATACCAAATAGTTAATTTGATTAGAATTTAAAACTAAAACAATTCTATTGCCCTCAAGCGTGGCATAATTAAAAAAGCGCTACTCTAAAAACCTCATTTGATATTACTTAATTGATTACTGAAATTTTAGAAAATATGTCGCAAAAAACACAAGAAGAGATTTTAAGAGAAGTGACATCCGACCACTTGCCGCAAATGTTTGAGATTGAGCTGCAGAATGATACAAAATCGACCCAAGTTAAAGTTGTCACTTGGAATATTCTTGCCCGTTGCAAGCCGCCAATAAAAAATAATAAATTCGAAACTCATAGTAACAACCCGTGGAATCACGAGGAATCTGAACAAGATTTTAATAAAAGATTGGGTGTGCAAGCAAAAAAATTACAAGAATATATAAAAGAAGGAGTTGACATTTTCTGTTTGCAGGAATGTTTAGGAGAAGATGCAGCAAAAATAAAAGAAAAGTTGGGTAGTGATTTTGATTGCAAAACTTTTGAGAATTTAACACCCGACCAAAAGGGGAAAGAATCTTACACTTTTTACAACAAAAGAAAGTTTGAATTTATAAAAAGTAATAATACTTTTTTTAGCGAAAATAAAAAAAACCCAACTAAAGGATTATTTTTAGGTCTAGCAATTACCTTTAAAGACATCACTTCCAACCAAAATTTTGTTGTCGAAAATGTCCATGGTCCTTTTGGCAGAGCTGATCTCGCTAAAAAAAACTCAGAAGAACTAAAAAGTCTTTATCCAGACATCCCGGTAATCTCAGTTGGTGATTATAACATTGATTCCTCTGAACTAAATGAACAAGAAGGAGTGCAAACTTTCGCCTGTAACTTAGCAACCAACTTTGATGCAGAAGATCCTAACGATCGAGGCAAAGAAGATGTTATAATGAAAACCCAAAATAAGTGCTACGACATGGCTCACGTCATTCTTCCAAAAACATTTAGCGCTGTTGTGAAAGCTACTTACCAAAATTTTACAGAAGATCTTACCATAGATAGTGAATCTAAAATCGAAGTAATTACATCTCAATATATTCCTCAAGAAGCATCGAAAACTTTCGAAGAATCAATTTTTAATGGATTTTCTAATACTTTTTCTGGGAATAGTTCTGAAACGAATTTTAAGAAATTAAAAAATTCAACAAAATCGAATTTTTTCGAGGCAGGTGAATTCTACGAACAAGAAGGACACTACAATTTCTTTGAAAAAGAAAATGCTATTCTAAAAAAAGTGCCGTTAGCAATACCTGGATCAACCGATCGTGGTATATTTTGGCAGATTGGTGGTGGTGGCATGAATAGAGTTTTGGAAAGATATTTGCAAAGTAAGGAAGGTAATGCTTTGGAAAATGCCAATGAAAAATTGCTGCATCAAATGCCAGAAAATGAAGAAGATGCAATCGGCAAAATCACACTGGTTGATCTTAAGTTAGTAGAAAAAGATGCGCAAATTCAAACAATTCTCTATTCGGCATCGCCAAATCTTTCTCGTTTAGATAAAAATAAAGCAAAAAAGGCAATGGTGGATTTTGGAAAAAAGTTTAGAAATCAGCTTAATGAACAAGGCATTGAAGAGTTATGCCTACCATTATATTCTGGCGCAATCTACAAAGGCAAAAATGAGCCGGAAGAAGTTGCTGAATGGTTGATGGAAGGCTGGTTTCTTGCCGAAACAAAAAATTCAGATATGAAAGATGTTAAGGTTTATCTGGGTCATAAGTGTTTGGTTAATGCTGTAGAAAAAAAGATTTCAAAACCTTTATCTATTTCAACTAAGTCTGAGGAAAAAGAGAAATCCAAAGAAAAATCTATAGTGCCGAAAAAAGGAAAAAAAGTAGTAACTTTCGCGGATAAAAATAGTGAGTATTGTAGTTTACAAAAAACTGAGACTTCATTAATTGAAACACAAATCAAAGAAAAAATTTTCACTAGTTCAAACAATAGTGGTGAAAATTTATCAGCAGAAGATGTGGCGATAAGAAAAGTTGCGGGGAGTGACAAACAAAGTGCAAAGAAAGTGAAGGCTATTTGGTCAAAAAAAGAATCAGGAAAAGAATCGGTTCTAGAATACGCAGCAAAAGGTGTTTTGAAAAAAGCCGAAGAAGCCGCCGCCAAATTGAATAATGATCCCAGAGAAGTTGTTAAAGAAAAGAAAAAATCTAAAGAAGCTTGGTATAAAAGATTTACTAGAACTGATTTTGAACAAGTTGATCTTAGCGAAACTTTCCGCACAGTATTTGTACATTGTACTTTTGATAAAGACTGCGTCCTTCCAAAGGATCCAAGTAGTATTGATCCCAAATATTTTTCGAATTGTAAATTCAGTAAAGCTTTAATGGACAAGCCAGAGAATGAAGCTCTAAAAAAGGCGCTTGAGTATGCTGGAATGCAACCTGATGGAGATACTTTTTATAAAATAGGTAGATACGCTGGGATAAATAAAGAAGGAGAACCAAATCCAAACTTTAAAGCAATTGAATCATTTAAACTTACTTCAAATTATATAAATAAATTAAACAAAACGAAATAGTCATGCTGAGCTTGTCGAAGCATGATTCTAAGCTTGGAGCCCTAAAATCATGCTTCGACAAGCTCAGCATTGAATTAGTTTGAAAATTTTTGAGAAATAGCTCCCCATTTTTTTAATTATGCCCAGACAGATTCTGAACTTGTTTTTAGAATCTATCGTTAACTTTTGATGAAACCAATCTATCCCAACAAACTTCTGTAAACCTTCAAAGTTTCGTTACACATTTTTTCATTCGAGAAATTATCAACCACATTTTGCCTAGCATCGATTCCAATTTTATTAGCTTCGTCTTTTGGCATTTCCAAAACTTGATCAATCGCTTTGGCAAAACCTTCTGCATCACCAACTTCAATTAAAAATCCGGTTTTATCGTCAATTATAGTTTCTAAAGCGCCACCAATTTTAGTTGCAATAATAATTCGATTTGATGCCTGCGCTTCAATTGCAATGCGACCAAAAGCCTCGGCGCGAACGCTTGGACAAACCACTAAATGCGAGAGCGCATAAGCAGTTGGCATATCTTTGCAAACGCCGACTATGCGCACTTTTCCTTCTAATTTTTTATCAACAATTTTGCCTTCCAGTTTTTTTCTAAATTGTTTGTGACCGTGATCTGAACCAACCATCACGCATAAAAAATCAGATTTAACTTTGGTTAATGCTTCAATCAAAAATTCATGACCTTTCCAAGCTGTAAAACGCGCCGGCATTAAAATGATTTTTTTATCATCCGGCAAATGCCATTTTTTGCTCAAATCTATGATGCGGTTTTTTGAAACTTTTTCGTAATTAAAATAGCCCAAATCTGCGCCGCGTTGAATTACCGTAGTTTTTGCCTCACGATATTCGCTATAATTTTGGGATAAATAATTTTTGATAAAATCAGAAACCGCAATTACAGCATCAGCTTTTAACATGATGGAGTTATAAATTCTTTTGAGAGGAAAAATTTTCCATTTCCAGAATTTTAATGAATAAGTTCCGTGAACCGTCGCGACTAATTTTGTAACGGTTTTTTTACAGGCAAAATAGCTACTCCACATTGTCGCTCTAGAGCGCACATGAACAATATCAACATTATTTTCTTTAATCAGCTTGGCGAGTTTTTTATTATTAAAATAAATTGTGATCGGATTTTTACTATGCATCGGCAGCGCAATGTGTTTGATTCCGGCTTCGCGCAATTGATAAACCAAAATTCCACCTTTCGAAACAACAATTGGTTCAAAATCAGCTTTTTTTAATGCTTTAGCAATATCAATAGTTCCGCGCTCAACTCCGCCGCTTTCTAGGGCTGGCAGTATTTGCATTACTACCATTTTTTTTCTTTCAGAATTTTCCATGATTTAAAAACTAGAGTATGATTGTTTCTTCGCGCTTAGGGCCCGTTGAAATTATTGAAGCTTTAACGTCGCAAAGGTCTTCAATTCTTTTAACATAATTACGGGCTTTTTGTGGCAATTCGGCAAGCGTTTTTGCGCCAAAAGAACTTTCTTGCCAACCTTCCATTTCTTCGTAAATCGGCTCGATTTTATCCCACAAATGATTAGCTTGCGGCAAGTAATCAAAGGTTTTGTTGCCAATTTTATAACCAACACAAATTTTGATTTTTTCTAGTTTATCAAGCACATCGAGTTTAGTTAAAGCAACTTCTTTCACTGAAGAAAGTTGAATTGACTGACGAACCAAAACCGCATCAAACCAACCACAACGCCTATCGCGACCAGTTACAGTTCCAACTTCTTTTCCTTCAATACGTAAAAAATTTCCAATTTCGCATTCAAGTTCTGTTGGAAAAGGACCAGATCCGACTCGAGTTGTGTAAGCTTTTAAAATGCCGATTGTTTTATGCAAATCAGCAACTCCCAAACAAGAACCAAGAGCAATTTGACCCGCCATTGTGTTGCTTGAGGTTACAAAAGGATAAGTTCCGTAAGTCACGTCCAGCAAGGCTCCTTGCGCACCTTCAAACATTACATTAGCAAGCGAATTAAGCTTTTTGGCAATTTCAAAAGTCGGTTTGGCGTGAATCAAAAGGCGAGCGCGGACTGGCTCTAATTCAGCAATAATTTGCTCAATCGTAACAATTTCTGCGCCCAAACTTTTGCGCAAAAGATTATGGTAAAAAAGTAAGTTTTCTAAACGTTCAGTTAAAATTTTATCATCTATCAAATCACAAATGCGAACCGCTCTGCGCCCTGCTCTATCTTCATAAGCTGGTCCAATTCCACGCCCCGTGGTTCCAATTTTTTTCTCGCCTTTTTTACTCTCTAAAAGTTGGTCTAATTCACGATGAACTGACAAAATTAGACAAGCATTTTCGGCAATCGCTAATTTTTCTGATTCAATTTTAATTCCAGCTTCTTCAATTTTTTTTATTTCAGAAAAAAGCGCGATTGGATCAACAACCACGCCACTTCCAATTACTGAAAATTTTCCACGAATTATTCCCGATGGCAGCAAACTTAATTTGTAAGTTTTATCTTCAACTTTAATTGTGTGACCAGCATTATGACCGCCTTGAAAGCGCACAACTGCATCAAATTTATCTGCTAAAAAATCTACGATTTTCCCTTTACCTTCATCGCCCCATTGCAGACCTATTATTGCTGTATTTCCCATTTTACTATTCATCCTTCATTTGAATTTTAATGCCAAATATTACCGAATTAACTCCGGTTTTTTTCTCAGTTGTAAAATATTTGCTACAATAAGGACAAGTGACGAAATCATTTTTGCCCATATTCAAATAAACCAACGGATGCCCTGATGGTCCTTTTCCGCCATCGCAGGAAACTTTTTTCGAATCGACATGCACGATTTCAAGCGGGCTATTTTTAGGATTAATTTGAAGATTCATTTTAAAAATTGAGAGATTAGAAATTGTTTGTTGTAAGTTTGATAAAAACAAACGACCACAACCTAATTTGCGTAAACAAGTTTTTCAATCTAAGTTTTTTAAAGTTAAACAAATTATGAAAAAAATCTTCTCGTTATTTTTGGCACTAATCTTTTTACAAACTGGAAGTGCCAGCGCCGCAAGCAGCGATTGGCATGAAAACCAAAGCAAGGGTGCTAAAACAAGATTGATTGCTAGCTATTATAAAAATCAGGCTGGAGAAAAAAAATTAATCGCCGGCATAGAATTTAAAATTGCCTCAGGTTGGAAAATTTATGGATCTGGTTCTGACGGAATTGGAATGCCACCAAGTTTTGATTTTACCAATTCTAAAAACCTCGCAAAACACACAATTTCTTGGCCACAAGCAATTTCTGAAGAAGAAAAAATTGGCGATGAAAAATTCGCTTATTCTTCTTATAAAAATGAAGTTATAATCCCGATTGAAATTGATTTAGAGCAAGCTGATCAAGCGGTTGAAATCAATGTTCAACTTAATTATGGATTATGCAAAGAAATCTGTGTTCCGGCAAGTGAAAGTTTTACTTTACAGATTCCCGATGAAATCGATGCCACTTCTTTAAACGAAATTCAGAAATTTTTTCCCAATCAAATCATTGATGCAAAAGAAGCACCGAAGCCGATGAATAATAATTTAGCCTTATTTTCAGCAATTTTATTGGCAATTTTTGGTGGCGCAATTTTAAATATTATGCCCTGCGTTTTACCGGTTTTATCGATTAAATTAATTTCAGTAATACGTCATTCTGAATCCGAAATTTCTCATATCCGCTTTTCATTTTTATCGACTATCATCGGCATTTTATCTTGCTTCGTGGTCTTCGCGCTTTGCGCTTCAATCATAAAATTAACCGGAAATTCTTTGGGCTGGGGATTGCAATTCCAAAACCCTTATTTCCTGATTTTCTTAATTGTGATTTTAATAGTTTTTGTCGGCAATTTACTGGAAGTTTTTGAAATTAATTTTGACCGTTTTTTAGCCACAACTCTTAATAAAAAAATCAGTAAAGAAGAAGAAAAGAAAAACATTTTCTTGCCTAATTTTCTTTCTGGAATTTTAGCAGTTTTGCTTGCAACGCCTTGTTCAGCGCCATTTTTAGGCGCAGCAATTTCATTTGCTTTGGTTCAAAGTTTTTTTGTAATTTTTCTGATTTTCTTTTTTATCGGCATCGGTTTTTCTCTGCCTTATTTTGTACTTATTTTTGCACCAAAATTAGTTTATATTTTGCCGCGCCCAGGAAATTGGATGATTCAAATCAAGCATTTAATGGCGGGCTTATTAGTGGCAACAGTGATTTGGTTGATTTATGTTCTATCGCATAATATCGGCGCTTTTCCAGCATTTTTAGCTGGAATAATTGCGGTTGCGATTCTCGCCTGTTTTAAAATTAAAATCGAATTTTTCAAATTTCTGGCAATTGCAGTGCTAGTAATTTCAAGCTTTCTATTGCCGATGAAGTTGCAAAAACAACAAAAAATTTCCAAAGATTCTTATGAAAGTTTTTGGGTAGAATTTGATGAAGCTAAACTTCACCAATTAATAATTGAAGGCAAAACTGTGGTTGTTGATGTTACGGCAGATTGGTGTTTAAGCTGTAAATTCAACAAGATCAGAGTTTTGCAGGATAAAGAAGTTATGGCAAAATTAAATGGTGGCGACATTATCGCGATGCGCGGCGACATCACTAAACCCAATGAAAAAATCATAAATTTCTTGCACAAAAACAATCGTTTTGCAATTCCATTTAATGCAGTTTACGGACCAAAAGCGCCTGACGGTTTATTAGCAAGTGAACTTCTGACTAAGAGAGAACTTTTCGAATTAATTGAAAAAGCACAGTAATAAATATGACAAACCTTACAACCCTAACTCTTCGCCAAACTCTTGAAGGATTAAAATCAAAGAAATTTTCAAGCTTAGATGTAACTTCAGCTTACATAAAAAACATTGAAGCTAATCGCAATCTCAACGCTTTTATAACCGAAACTTTTGATGTTGCTTTGGCTCAAGCTAAAAAATCTGATGAAAAAATTAGCGCTGGAACTGGCGGTGAGTTAGAAGGAATTCCTTTGGGAATAAAAGATCTTTTTTGCACCAAAAATATTCGCACTACTTCCGCTTCAAAAATGCTGGAAAACTTTATCCCAACTTACGAATCAACAGTTACCCAAAAACTTTTAGATGCTGGTTCAGTTACGCTCGGAAAATTAAACATGGATGAATTTGCCATGGGTTCCGCCAGCACCAACAGCTATTTCGGATCGGTTATCAACCCTTACAAAAAGAAAAATTCTAACGAAGATTTAGTTCCGGGTGGCAGCTCTGGCGGCTCTTCAGCTGCAGTTGCGGCAAATTTATGTTTAGGTGCTACTGGCTCTGACACTGGTGGCTCAATTCGCCAGCCAGCTTCTTTCACCAACACCGTTGGCGTAAAACCAACTTACGGACGCTGTTCACGTTACGGCATGATTGCTTTCGCCAGCTCGCTTGATCAAGCCGGAATTTTTGCTAAAGATGTTTATGATGCCGCGCTTTTACAGCGCGTGATTTCGGGTTTTGATGCTAAAGATTCAACTTCAGTAAATATTGCCGTGCCGCAATTTGAAGCGCTTTTAAATTCTAATATTAAAGGCAAAAAAATCGGCATTCCCAAAGAATATTTTGTCGCTGGAATGTCGGAAGAAATCATCCAACTTTGGAATCGCGGCAAAGAAATTTTACAAAAACGCGGTGCTGAAATTATCGAAATTTCTCTGCCTCACACGCAATATGCTTCTGCAGTTTATTATGTTTTAGCTTCTGCTGAATGCTCGTCAAACCTAGCGCGCTTCGATGGCGTGCGTTATGGATTTAGAGCTGAAGGAACTAATTTATCTCTGGAAGAAATGTATGAAAAAACCCGCGATCAAGGTTTTGGCGATGAAGTTAAAAGAAGAATTTTAACCGGAACTTATGTGCTTTCCGCTGGCTTTTTTGACGCTTATTATAAAAAAGCTCAAAAAGTGCGACGCCTTATTTTGCAAGACTTCGTTGATGCTTTCAAAAAAGTTGACGTGATTTTAACGCCAACAACTCCAAGCGCTGCATTTTCGATCAATCAATCAAAAGAAGTGGGAAATTCCGATCCCGTAAAAATGTATTTAAACGACGCCTTCACAATTCCGGTAAACTTAGCCGGCTTGCCCGCACTTTCAGTTCCCGCCGGTTTCGACAAAGATGGATTGCCTTTAGGATTGCAATTAATTGCCAAACATTTTGATGAACAAAATATGTTTAATGTGGCTTTGGCAATTGAAGAAGATTTTAGATAATGAAAATAGCCGTCATCGGAGCGGGACCAGCTGGATTAACTGCCGCTTATCAACTTTGTAAAAAAGGAATTGATGTCGAAATTTTCGAAAGTAGCGATGCAATTGCCGGAATGGCAAAAACAATACCACTTTGGGGTCAGCTTGTTGATTTAGGTCCACACCGCTTTTTTAGTTCCGATCCACGAGTAAATAAAATCTGGCTCGAAGCCATTGATGGGGAATATCGAATGGTCAATCGCTTAACACGCATTTATTACAAAAAAACTTTTTTTAATTATCCGCTAAAAGCATTTAATGCCCTGCGAGGACTTGGTATCATTGAAGCTGTGCATTGCGTTATGAGTTACGTTCAAGCAAAAATTCTTCCGATAAAAAACGATTCAACCTTTGAATCATGGGTAACAAATAGATTTGGCAAAAGGCTTTTTGAAATATTTTTTAAATCTTACAGCGAGAAATTATGGGGCATTTCTTGTAGAAAATTAGATGCCGATTTTGCTGCCCAAAGAATTAAGAATTTCTCTCTTTTTGAAGCAATAAAATCAACAATCTTGCCGCAAAAAAATTTCAAACACAAAACTTTGGTTGATGAATTTGCTTATCCCAATAAAGGTGCTGGTCAGGTTTATGATAAAATGGCACAAAAAATTCTTGCCTCTGGCGGTAAATTAAATTTAAAAACTCCAGTTTTGGCAGTTAAGCCAGCAACTGAGAATTCTTCAGCATCAATTATACTTGAAGATGGGAAAGAAATCGAATTTGACCATATTATTTCTTCAATGCCATTAACCGCTCTAGTAAATAATATGAAGGCTCCAAAAGAAATTAAGGATTGTGCCAAAGAGTTAAAATTCCGCAATACGATTTTAGTTTTTTTACAAATTAATGCTGACAATCTTTTTGCTGATCAATGGCTGTACATACATTCAGAAAACTTAAAAACCGGACGCATCACAAATTTTAAAAACTGGACTTCTTCAATTAATAATGGCAATTCTCCAACCATTTTGTGCTTAGAATTTTGGTGTAATGATGAAGATGAAATTTGGTCATTTGAGGATAAAAAACTAACAGATCTTGCCACTCAAGAAATTTATAAAACTGGTCTAGCCCCAACTAATTCAGTTCTTGATGGCAAAGTTGTTCGCGTACCAAAATGCTATCCAGTTTACAAAACTGGATATAAAAAATATTTGGAACCGGTACAAAAATTTTTATCAACCCAAAAATCGCTTTTGGTTATTGGTCGATATGGTTCATTTAAGTATAATAACCAAGATCACAGCATATTGATGGGATTATTAGCGGCGGAAAATATTTGTGAAAATGCAAATCATGATCTTTGGAATATTAATACCGATTATGAATATCAGGAATCAAGCAGAATTACCGGATCTGGTTTAGAACCCGCATTCAAAATAAACTAACCCATGAAAAAAATTTTAATCACTGGTGGAGCGGGATACATTGGCTCACAAACTGCTAAATTGCTGGCGTTGGATGGTTATGAGCCAGTATGTTTTGATAATCTTTCTACGGGACATGCTGAATTTGTAAAATGGGGACCTTTGGAAATTGGCGATTTACATGATTGCAAAAAGATTACCAAAATTATTACACATTATCAGCCAATTTGCGTTATGCATTTTGCTGGCAATTCCTATGTTGGTGAATCAATTTCTAATCCGCAAAAATATTACCACAATAATGTCGGCGGCACTTTATCGCTTTTAAATGCAATGCAAAATGCGAATTTAAAAAATCTTATCTTCTCCAGCAGTTGTGCAACTTATGGCGTTTGCGATGCGGTAAAAATTGACGAAACAACAATACAAAAACCAATTAATCCTTATGGAAACAGCAAATTGATGATTGAGAAAATTCTTTTTGATCTAGCAAATCAAGGAAAATTATCTCAAATTACTCTGCGCTATTTTAATGCCGCCGGAGCAGACAAAGACTGCGAAATTGGCTCCAAACACAATCCAGAAACCCGCCTCATTCCTTTAGCAATAAATTCTGCCAAAGATGCAGCTGGATTAGAAATTTTTGGCACCGATTTTCCAACAAAAGATAAAACTGCAATTAGAGATTATGTGCACGTCGAAGATCTGGGAAGGGCTCATATTCTAGCTATGAAACTTTTATTATCCAAAAGTATTAATTCTGATTTTATTAATCTGGGCAGTGGAATTGGAAGTTCGGTTTTAGAAATAATCAACAATTTAAAAAAGCTCGGACTTACCGTAAATAGTCGCAACATGCCGCGTCGCATCGGCGATCCAGCTAGTCTGGTTGCAGATATTTCAAAGGCAAAAAAAGTTTTAAACTGGGAGCCACATTATAATATTGAAGAGATTTTGCAGTCGGCCATTTTATGGAACGAACGTCAATTAAATCTCAAAAAACATTAAATTAGAATCAGCCGAAACCAATGGCGACCCTTGATTTATCTGCTTCAATTGCTTAATAAATTGTCTTACCTCTGACCAATTAAATTCTTCTGCCATCATTTTTTGATTCAGATAAATTCCGCTAAATCCCTTATTTTTAATTTCGGAAATAAAATTTTTAAAATTCATTTTTACAACTTCATGCTGCCATAAACTGCTTGGACGACTCATAATTGCAGGATAAGACCAGCGTAAATTTTTTGAATGTAAATATCCTCTCAATAAATCATAAGGTTCAACATTTTCAGGAAAACCTATGACTGGAAGCACAAAAATCATCGCATCTTTTGGCATTGTAGATTCGATTTTTTGCACAAAATCGCGATCAGAAATAAATGCGCTTTTTGTTTTTTCACTTTGGAGAATTGATGCTGAAACCTTTCCCACTTGATCAAAAATCGCTAATGTTGAAATTATCAAAATAGCAATTTTAGCAAAAAGTTTTTTCTTCTTAACCGCTTTGTCAAAAATAATTGCGATTATAAATAATGAAAAAAATGCGATAAAAATTGAAAAGCGTGCGTGGCTACGAATTAGCGGAAAAGGAATCGCAATGAACATCACGAAGCCGCCAATCGTGGCAAATAAAACTGACAATAAATTTAAACCCGCCAAATTTGAAATTAGGTTTTGGTCATTTTCACTTAAGGAATATTTCTTGATCGTTTTTTGAAAAACCGATTTTTCACCAGCCTGACTTTGGGCAAATAACCATAATATTAAAAATAAAAAACCTGTTGAGGCAAGAATGCCAAGGCTTTCTGATCCGCTCTCATCATTTTGCGAAGGTAATTCTTCAAAAAGGAAGCGCATATTTTGTAAATAATCGATGTAATGATTGGCGATGGGTAAAAATAAATTAATGATTTTTAAACCATAATATTCGCTTTCTATTGGATTTCTGTTTCCAACGCTAGCATTGCCTCCGTTTTGAAACCAATAACTAAAAGATGGTAAATAAAGCAAAAAAAGTACGAAAATTATTACTCCGCAAAGCGCGATTGGAGAGGAAATATTACCAACAAAACTATCTTTTTTTAAATTACGCAAAAACCAAGCAAAAATAAAAATTAACGTCGCATATAAAGCATAATAAATGCCAGTAGTAGCAATGAAACAGCAACAAGCGACGGCAATGAAAAATGAACGATTTAAAGCGAAGCAAAGTTGATGTTTTTTATTGCGGGAAATTACTTGGATTTTATCCATCATAATCCAAAGCCCCAACATTGTAATAAGAGGAATCATCATGTAATTTCCCAGAAATAAATGCGTCACATTTCGTGAAAAATGATAAGGGGTAAAGGCATATAAAACACTCACGATTATCGCGCTGAAAACCGATATTTTAAAACTACGTAAAACCACAAAAGACAAAGCAGAATTTAAGACGAAACCAGAAAGGAAAAAGCAGTTGGTGACTAAAAATGAATTAGAAGTAAAAAGCGCAAAAAACTTGGCGATTAAAAAATTTATTGAGTCTGCCTGAAGCGGAAAATCATAAAGATTAAATTTTCCGAGCGATTGAGGAAATCCGATATAATCATTGGTCAGAAACCAGCGATTATCTATTACGCTTTTTACTTCAAAAGCGCTAAAAAATGCATCTTTGGAATAATCAAAAATCGGTAAGTTTAAATCAATTTTCCAAATCTGAAAAAGAATGGCAAAAATTAATAAAGACAAAATCGGAGCAGCGCTATATTGCAGAATGTTTTTTAGGGATTTAGACATTTTTAATTCTACCTCTTCTCCAAAATCTGTTTTTTAGCCATTTCAACAAACTCTTCCAAGCTCATAACTTTTTGCGATTCTTCGCCTAATTTGCGCACTGAAACAGAACCATTTTCGGCTTCTTTTTTTCCAATCGCCAAAATATATGGAACTTTTTTCAAAGAATGTTCGCGGATTTTATAATTGATTTTTTGCGCATCAAAATCGCCTTCAACTCTAAATCCACAAGCTTTCAATTTTTCAAAAACTTGCGCGCCATATCCATCTGAATCATTGGTAATTGTTGCTACAACCATTTGCGTTGGCGCCAACCACAGTGGAAATTTTCCGGCATAATTTTCAATCAACATGCCGATAAATCTTTCAAAACTACCTAGAATTGCGCGATGCAACATTACGGGGCGCTTCTTACTTCCGTCAGTTGCGATGTAGTTGGCGTCGAGCCTTTCGGGCAAAATAAAATCAGCCTGCAAAGTTCCGCATTGCCATTCACGCTTGATGGCATCAACCAAAGTAAACTCAAGTTTTGGCCCATAAAACGCACCTTCGCCTAGATTAATTTCACATTCCAAACCCGCAGCTTTCACAGCTTCCGACAAAGCTGCTTCGGCTTTATCCCAAGTTTCATCAGAACCGGCGCGCTTTTCGGGACGAGTTGAAAATTTAACTTTCACATTTTCAAAACCAAAATCGCTGTAAACTTCTTTTAACAATTCACAAAATGCCACGGTTTCAGAATTAACCTGATTTTCTTCGCAAAAAATATGGGCATCATCTTGCGTAAAAGCGCGCACTCGCATGATTCCATGAAGCGAACCTGAAGATTCATTACGATGACAAGAGCCAAATTCCGCCATTCTCAAAGGCAATTGGCGGTAAGATTTTAACTCTTGATTAAAAATTTGAATATGCCCTGGACAGTTCATTGGCTTCACTGCAAGAGTTCTTTCTTCGCTTTCAGCAATAAACATATTTTCACGGAATTTTTCCCAATGTCCCGATTTTTCCCACAAAACTTTATCAATTAATTGCGGAGTTTTTACTTCAACATAATTATTTTTTTCGAGTTTGGCGCGAATATAATTTTCAATTTCGCGAAAAATTGTCCAGCCTTTCGGGTGCCAAAACACTGATCCCACAGCTTCTTCTTGAATATGAAATAAATCCATTTCGCGACCGATTTTGCGATGATCTCTTTTTGCCGCTTCTTCCAAAACATGCAGATAATTTTTTAAGCTTTCTTCACTTTCCCAAGCTGTGCCGTAAATACGTTGTAACATTTCATTTTTCGCATCGCCGCGCCAGTAAGCTCCAGCGAGTTTCATCAATTTAAAATGTTTGATGTGAGAAGTTGAAGGCGCGTGCGGCCCGCGACAAAGATCGATAAAATTACCTTGTCTGTACAAAGTAATATTTTGATCCTCAGGAATTGAAGAAATAATTTCAGCTTTATATTTTTCGCCAATTGATTCAAAAAATTTCACCGCATCGTCACGTTTCCAAACCTCGCGCACCAAAGCCTCGTCGCGCTTCGCAATTTCACGCATTTTATTTTCGATTTTTTCTAAATCATCCAAAGCGAAAGGAGTTTTGCGGGCAAAATCATAATAAAATCCATTTTCAATTGCTGGCCCAATTGTAACTTGGGTTTCGGGAAATAGCTCTTTCACCGCTTCCGCCATTAAATGCGCGGCGTCGTGACGAATAATATCCAAAGCATCTGCGCCACTTTTAGGCGTGATAATTTCAATTTTTGCATCAGCTTCAATTGCCCGCGATAAATCGCGCGCTTCACCATTTACCTTGATTGCCAAAGCAACTTTTGCCAAAGAAATTGAAATTGATTTGGCGATTTCGGCGCCAGAAATTCCACGCGCAAATTCGCGCGCAGCACCATCTGGAAAAGTGATTTTAATTTGAGACATTGCTTAAAAAATTTGAGTCAGGTTGTTATAAAATTCATCTTCAAAGCTACTTACACCAGTGCAAGGAAAAATTTCCTTTATCCATATATTTCTGGCTACATTGGTCTAAAACTTCTTTCGGTATAACCCCAACATTACTAAATGGATATTCAGGGCGCATTGCCACCACTTTATCACCATTAACAAAATAGCTGACCAGCATTGTGGCTGAATTATTTTGTTTTGGCATATCGAGACATTCTTTAAAATGCCTACTGCCCGGCAATAAATATTCCAATTCAAAATTGCTACCACAAGCAAAGAGATTTACCCCTCGAGCTTCGAGCGCTTTAACTTCTTCTACAATTTCTAGCTGCTCTTTTAATTTGTCGGTTTTTTCAAAGTTAAAATTAAAATCATAATTAATCAGAACCAATCTTCCGATTACCAAAAAGAAAATCAGAAAAGATGTAATTGCCGACTGCAATTCGTTTTTATAGTCAATATTCGTAACCACCACAGCGAGGCCGACGCAAAAATAAAGGAGACCAGTCATAAAATGGCGATAAGAACCAATAATGGAAAAATTTATCCACCAAATCATATGAATAACAAAACATCCAAATAAAGTAACCGCTATTAAGCTAGAAGTTGAATGGCGCTTTAAAGAAAAACAGGAGATTAAAAGTACTGATAAAAGAGAGCAAACATATCCCACGCCAAAAATAGCATTTAAATTAGAAAAACGCTGCCAAGCATTATTTTCAACTGCGCCTATTATTTTATAAAATACAGCACTATCGACTTGGAATTCTTTATATGCCCGCCAACCCAAACTTAAGATTTTCACCATCTCAAACAGGAAAGTTGGCGCTATAACTGCAGCGGCGGTAAATGTTAAAAGCTTTATTTTTTTAGAAATAATTATTTTTTTATCACAAATAATTCGCAACGCAAAAATTAAAGATACTGTTGCAACCGCCAGAGCTGTGATAGTTTTTGCCATTACAGCTAAGCCAAGAAATAATCCGCCTGCTAAGATTTTTTTCCAATTTGTGGTTGCTGATAACAATAAAAATATTCCAGATATAACGCAAAATGCTGCTGGAACTTCGCCCATTAATAAATGCCACAAAGCTATGCTATCATTGGTCTCGATCCCAAGCGACTCTTTACTGCCAGTTGAAAATAACAAACAAAAAAACAAGGCTAAAAAACAAAATAGCCATTTTTTTTCCTTTTCAAAAATAGTATCAGCAGCAATAAAAATTATGATAATTAAGCCCCAGATTAAAAAAACATTAGCTAAACTTATGGCCCAATAAGTATTTCCAAAAAGAAAAATTGCTGCAGCAGCTGGAATCACCACTGTTGGACCCGCAGTTGCAATTAGGTAGCTAAAAGGATATAATTTATTAAACATAACGGCACTATATCCTTCACCATTAAGCATATTTTTTGCCAATTGAGCAAAGCCAGCATCATCTCGCCAAACTGGATAGGAAAAAACGCTGTAAATTTGCAAAAACAATAAAATCAGAGCTAGACCGAGAGCTAAAGTTTTTGAATAACTTAATTTAAAAAACATTTTCATATGTAATTCTTGCTTTACTCGCACTTCAAAAGTGAGAAGTTTGCAGTTGTTAAATATTCTTCCTTGCAACGCTCCAATATCTGATTTGAAAGATTGATAAATTTTCCCCCATATTCATTGTGATTGACAAGAAGAACCTTTTGCGGCCTAATAAAAAAATTGATCAGCATTACTTTTTGAGGGACATAACTTTCAAAGAAGCGGGTGCATTCTTCAAAGTTGTGAGATTTTGGCAATAAATATTCGAGCTCAAAATTATTACCGCACGAAATCATTTTAAAATCCTGCTTCTGAAGAGTTTTTATCTCTTCAACAACCATTTTCTGCTCTTGTAAACTTGGATTCTTATTAAACATTTTTGCAATTTCATCTGGACAAGAAACTAGTAAAGAGAAGATAAAAGCAAAAACAAAAAACATCTGAAATTGTTTTTTATACTCAAGTTTACAAATCAACAAAAAAATTCCTGCAAGGAAGCAGCAAGATCCTATCGATAAATATCTGAAAGCGAATGGAGGTGCATAAATTATCCACCAGCTTACTTGTAAAAAAGAAGCAAGAAGCAGTGAAATTCCTGCTAAAAAATGAGGAGAATTAAAATTTTTTTTACCAGAAGAGCAAACTACGTAAATTGTAGCCGGCAAGATTGTAAGCGCAGCTAATCCAAAATATCCTACTAAGCTTGGCACTGAAGAGAGGAATGGCTTTTCAAAAAAAGCATTTGTGCGGTAAAAATTTAAATTTTGTTGATGCAATTCCAGATAGTCTTTCCAGCCTAGCACAATAATCTTTATTGACTCAAAAAGAAAATAAGGCGCAACAAAACAAAAAACCGGAATTACAATCCACATAATCGGTTTTCTGTCAAAGAGTATCCTCGCCGTCACCATTATTAAAATCGCTGACGCAGAAATGGCGGAAAGGGTTTTGGTCATCAATGCCAGCCCAAGCATTATTCCGCCACTTGCTAATCTGGACTTATCAAGATTTTTGAAAGAAAAAATTAAAGCTGCTAAAATAACAAGAAGGGAGGCGGGAATTTCGCCCATTAACCTAACCCACAAACATAATTTTACACCTTCCTCGCTACAGGAAAAAAACAACATCATGAATAATGTTAAGAAGCAAAATGCCCATTTTCTTTTTTCACCAACGACTTCTTTGGAAGCAATTAAAATTGCAATAAGCAAAACCCAGATCAACAAAACTGCAGTCAATTCTGGAGCCCAGTAATGATTTCCAAAAATAAAAATCATTGCAGCCGCAGGCAATATTAACGCAGGACCCACGGAAATGCCGTAATGAAATTTATAATCTTGATCAAAAAAAACTGCACTAAATCCATCACCATTCACCAAATTTTTTGCAACGGAAGCAAAGAATGCATCATCGCGCCAGATTGGAAAATTAAAAATCCAGTAGATCTGATATAAAAACAAGAAAGCCGCCAAAATGATCAATGCATACTTAAAGCAATTATTTGGTTTGAAACTGTAATTCATTTAGGGTTAACTTCGACAGAAAACATATATTGAGCGCAAGCAATGGCTCTAGCAAAAGGAATTGTTTCAACTGTTTTTTCAAAAAACTTCAAAAAATTTGCTACCTTATCCGGACAAAAAAATGGCACCAATCCAACAAATTCATCAAAAACTACAGCGCCTCCATATTTTTTAAAAATCCGACGCAAACTTGCAGGAGTAAATGACTGCTCGTCATGTTCAATGTGATAGCGCGAAGTTTTTTCAATAATTTTTAAAACCGGATTATAACCATTTGGCTCCATCACCAAAATTTTTTTCGCTAATTTACAAGCAATTTCAATACCTTTTTCTAGGTCAGGAAGATGATGCAAAACACCGCGCAAAATCGCTATGTCATATGGCTCTTGTGGAATGTCCATTTGATATAAATCAACGCATTCAAAACGTAAATTTTTAACTTCTTTATATTTTTCAGCTGCTGTTTTAACTGCATTTTCTACCGGATCGATTGCCACCACTAAAGCAGGTTCTTGCTGCGCTAGCTCATAACTGTAAGTTCCATCGCCACAACCGATATCAATTATTTTTTTTCCAGTAAAAACATCCATCGCCAAAATTGATTTGCTAATCCGAGCGTTGGACATACGACCAGAAAGGGTTCGGGTTGTATAAGCGTAACCACCAAATTCATTAACATCTTGCAAAAAAGCTTTATTAGTCATTCTATTTTCCAAAAATATTTTTAGAGCCATCACTAACTTCAACATTACCGCGGCGAATCAAACTCTTGCGAATAAAATGTGGACGGCTTTTTACTTCTTCAAAAATTTTGGCAATGTATTCGCCAATAATGCTGATCGCAAAAAGATTTAGTGAACCAAAAAATGTTACCAAAACTATTGTGGTTGTGACACCCCGCGGCGCTGATTCTGGGAAGAAATATTTAAGCAAAATTTGTGCAGCCATTACGAATCCCGAAGCAAATAACATCATCCAACCAAAAGCACTAAGGATGTTGAGCGGAACATAGCTGAATGAAAAAATTCCTTTTTTCGCCCAACCTAAATTTCTAAAAATGCCGTTAGTGGTGCGACCGAATTTTCTTTCAGGGCGAATGTAATCAACGCCAGTTTGTTTAAAGCCAGCATAGGCACGAAGACCGCGCAAAAATAAATCGCGCTCTGGAAAACGCAGTAAAACTTCAACAACTTTTTTATCCATCAAAGCAAAATCTCCAGCATCATGCGGGATTTTTATATAAGAAAAAGCAGCAAAAAGACGGTAAAAAATTTTGTAAAAAAATCGCATGTAAAAAGGCGCATCGCGACTTACACGGCGACCATATACAACTTCATATCCTTCTTGCCATTTTTGCACAAATTGTTCAATCATTTCCGGCGGATCTTGCAAATCGCCATCCATCAAAACGCAGCCATTTTTAGTTGCTAAATCGAGGCCGCTTTTGAAAGCGGCTTGCGAACCAAAATTTCTGGAATGAGTGATTCCAGTCACATGCTCATCATGCTGCGAAATTTTTTGAATCACTTCTTCGCTATTATCGGGAGAGCCGTCATTTACAAAAATAATTTCGTAATCGAGTTTTAATTTTTGCATCACTTTTGTAATGCGTTCATGCATTTCAGGAATTGCCTGCGCATCTTTATAACAAGCAATTATCGCTGAAATTGAATGATCGGTATCAAGATCATCGTGCTTTCGCTTGGTAGCTTGCTTATCCAAATAAACTTCGAGATTTTTTTTGACCCAACTAGTGGTTTTGAGCAAGCCTTCTTCAAAATAAGTTTTTGCTTTCCATCCCAAAATTTCTGCAGCTTTGTTTGAATTTGAATACCAATTAGTTACATCCCATTTATGAGCCGGATAATTAAATTTTGGCTCGCCTTTAATTTCATAAATTTTCTGCGAAATTTTGGCTACATCGCCAATTGTGATTTTAGTTCCCGTTCCAATGTTAAAAGATTCGCCATAACAATGTGGCGGTAGCGCGTAAGCGGCATCAATAAAGGCTTCGCAGGCATCATCGATATATATGAAATCACGTGAAATATCGGGGTTGGTTAAAGTGGTAAATTCTTTTTTTAAACCTTTTAAAATAACTTGCGGAATCAAACGCGACGAATCTTCAAAAGGTCCGTAAACTGAATAAAGGCGCAAGTTGGCAATTTTCATACCCTTCTTTTTGCCATAAAAATGAATCAGATTAGAAATCGCCGCCTTGGTAACTGCATAATGACTATTGGCATTTAAAGTCGCGTCTTCTTTGGGCGCGGATGATTCGTCACCATATTCGGAAGAACTTCCAGCATTAATAAAGCAATCAATTTGACGTTGAAAAGAGGCTTCAATTAAACGTTGGGTAAAAATTACATTAGTTTCGTAAATGCGCTCTTCATCATTTTGAAAGGCATAAGCGCCGTAAGAAATACAGTTAAAAATAGTTTGAGCTTTGGTCTGATTTAAGGCTAAATCAAGCTTGCCTTTCACCATCAAATCTCCAGCAATTATATGCTTAAAATCAACACCCTCAAGCCGCCAATTTGGCAATTTGGAACTAGTTCCAAAAACATCGTTGCGATGCTGCAATAAAATGCGCAGCAAATTTGCGCCGATAAAACCACTGGCTCCAAGTACAAGAATCGGACCTTTAAGAGTAACAATTTTTTGAGAGAGGGTTTGAGTCATTTTTAATTCAATTTAAAGGCGCTAATTACAGCTTTTTTGGTTAATTGCGATTCTTGGCGATGAAAATTTTGCGAGCCGTAAAATCCAGAAATATAACCTTGGGCATGAAGATGTAAAAAAGATTTTAATGCAATATTTTTTCCAAGAATTTTGGTTGCAATAATTTGCCCAATTCCACCTTGCGCCACATGTTCTTCCAAAACACAAAGTTTTTTGCCAGATATTTCCTGTGCTAATTCTTGAGGAAAATCATCAAATAAAGGAAGTTCGCCAAGCACCCAAATTGCTGGGCGCGCGCCTATTTCTTCGCTTTGAAAATCATGAAGCAGATTGCTCGCAATTGAGCCAGTTACAATCAAAACTCCCAAATCACCATCAAGAACTTTGCGCCATTTTGCGTAAGAAATTTCTGCTGTTTTTTGCGCCAAACCCAAACGCAAAAAAGCAGGTTTATTTAAATTAGAAATTCGCGAAATCATCGCGCCAATATCAAAATCAAATGCCGGAATAAAAACGTGCATATTTTGTAAGCACAAAAGCGAACCATAATCTTCAATCGCATGATGAGTTGCACCCATAACGCCGTAGCCATAACCACCGCCATTTCCGATCAATGTTACTGGTAAATTATGCAAGCAAATATCGTTGCGGATTTGTTCAAAAGGTCGCGCATAAATAAAAGGTGAAATGCTGTAACAAAAAACCGGCAAACCGGTTTTAGCAATTCCAGCCGCTGTTGAAATCATGTTTTGTTCAGCAATTCCAGCATTTATAAAATGATCTTTCATAACTTCACGAAGCGGTTCGAGAGCTTTAAAACCAAGATCTCCGGTTAAGAAAACGAAAGGTTTTTTGACATAAGCCTTGATCATTTCAGCGCAAAAAATTTCTCTCATAAATTTTCAATTTCCTTTTTTGCGCGATTATAAAGTTCTTCATCAAGCGGCAAATAGTGCCACTGCATCTGATTTTCCATGAATGAAACTCCGTAGCCTTTTATTGTGTTCATCAAAAAAATCTGCGGGCGATCTGCAGCGCGAAAAAGTTTTTTTAAATCCGCTTCTTCATGACCATTAATTTCAGTAATTTCAAAATTAAAAACGGCAAAAATTTCATGAAGTTTTTTTAAATTTAGCGAAGCAATTTCTTCAGTAGTTCCAAAACCTTGTAAGCCGTTACAATCAATAATTACGGTGACATTTTTTAGCTGCTGATGATTTAAAAAAACCAGCGCTTCAAAATTGCTGCCTTCCTGCCATTCGCCATCAGACATTAAACAAAAAATCCGCCCTTCTTTTTTTTGTAATTTATTTCCTACAGACATCCCGCAAGCAAGCCCCAAACCGTGCCCCAAGCTTCCAGTAGCAAAAGGAATTTCCGCAATCCAGTTTGGCGCTGGATGTCCAGCAAGTTTAGTTTGCTCTTTATGAAAAGTTAAAAGCTGCTCATTAGAAATTTTCCCAACCGACCATAAAGCAATATAAAGCGCACCCGCAGCGTGACCTTTGGACAAAATAAAATGATCTTCTTTTTGCATAACATTGTGATGCAAATAAAGAATTGCATCAAGCGAAGAGAGGTTTCCGCCAATGTGACCAACTTTGGCTTCAAAATGCATTCTGAGCAATCGCAGACGCGCTTGTTTTTGCAGCTCTGGGAATATCATTAAAAAAAATTTATTAAGATTTTGGACGTGTTTTTTTAAAACTATTTAGACATGTCAGACTTTCAATAAAGAATGATGTTCTGGAAACAAAAAATTGATTGCAGTTTTGTAACTAAATTTGTTTGATGCGCGCTCTCAAAAAAAATCTCACAATAATTTTTTCAATAAGCGAAAGCGAAAAAGCCCAGTCGTGAGTTGTCTTCGAACGAAGTGAGAAAAGCAACGAAGCGTTTTTTATTGGGGGGCTATAGCGCAGGTTC
>CAMAXU010000015.1 GCA_945862455.1 Rickettsia typhi
AATGACAACTTCCACATCGATAGGCTTGCTTACCTCTTTTTTTGCCATTCTTTTTAACCGAAATTAGGCGACATTTTGGACAAGTTTTTAGTCATGTTTTTTGACTAAAATTTAGAGGTTTCTATTCGGAGAGAATAGAAAAAACTTGGGAAGCCTTAAAACTGGGGGCGAAAAGTGGGTTTTTAGCCCCCCATTTTTTTAATTATGCCTCACTTTCATGAAAAAGTTTTTGATAATTTTTACTTAGCTAATCACGGTGATAAGGATGACCTTCAATAATGGTTTGGGCGCGATAAAGTTGTTCAACCAAAACTGAACGCACCATTAAATGAGGTAAAGTCATAAGTCCGAAAGAAATTTTTAAGGAAGATTTTTTTAGAAGTTCTGCTGCCAAGCCATCAGCGCCACCAATTACGAAAGTTAAGTCAGAATCTCCGGCAACGGCAAAATCAGAAATTAATTTAGCAAAATCGCGGCTGGCAAATTGTTTGCCTTTTTCATCAAGTAAAATCATTTTTGAATTTGGTCGCCAAGCTTTTAAAATTAAACTTCCTTCTCCTTCTTTAATTTTATCAACCGACATATTTTGGGAATTTTTTAATTCCAATTCGCGCAACTCAACTTTCCATTTTAACCTTTTTAAATAAGTTTCAAAAACAGTTTTATGCGGCGAGTTTTCGAACTTTCCGATTGATAAAATTGAGACGCGCATGATTTAAGATTTTGGATTTAAGATTTGCGAACACTCTGTTTCTATAGCCTTTATTCAAAATAAAGTGAGGTTTTTGCCAGAAGTTGGATTAGAAAAAAATAAGCAAAACTATAATATTGCCAAAATCAGGGAGTAACGGATTGATCTTTAGAGCCTTTAACAACAGAATTTGCTTGAGGATTTTCAGGGACTGAACTTGGGGCTAGAGGTTCATCAACCGTTCTTTCAAGTAAATCTTTTAAAGTTCGCAAATTTCCCTGCAGATCACCTTCAATAAAATGATCAACCTGTACCATTTCGGAAAGTTTATTGGTAAGATTCATGTTGATAATTTCTACATTGGGATTTTTCTCTTTCAGCCATTTAATAAAACCACGCTGGTCTCCACTCATTCCACAAACCACTAACCCGTCTATTTGGCTTGGATCACAGATAGCAGCAGGATCCCAAGGTGTAGTTTGAAAATCAGCAATTTGACAAACATGAATTGCATCAAATCCCGAGACTTGATGCAAAATATCGCGATTATCAGTTAATATTGCGCGATTGGTATTTGCAGAAATGTCGCCTATTATTTCATGTCCGCTACTTGGCAATCCTTCAAAAAAACTTTTATGTGATTTATGAAGCCGCATCATTAGATCTGACAATTTTTTCTCATCTTGAATAATGCCTATACTGCATCCCAAATTAGCTTCACTATCTCGACTTTGATCAAATCCCATTGCTGTCATCAAACCATTCCAGTCAGGAATTGCATCAACCGAAAGACCGGCTCCGGTAAAAAAATGCAGCTTTTCCCCCCGCTCAATTTTCTCTGATATTAAATTTACCGAGGTAGGTTGCGATTGGAACAATTGCGGCTGATGCTGATTCGATGATTTATAATTTTGCCCTTCTTCCGAAGCTAACCATTGATCATGCTTAAGCATCGATTTCAGATTACGCTCAGCTTTTTCCATAGCTGCTTCATCATTTATGATCTTAACTTCTTGGCTATCATCAATAACAGCATTAAAAAAATAACCTTTCTGCTCTTCATCACCGATTGCGGCAAAATATCTTTCCAAGCCCTCTGGGAGGATTTCATCTCTAACTACAAAAGAAAATGTTGTTTTTCTATCACTGTAGGCGTGAGAGTAATGGGATTTAGACTTATCGAAATAACCAAAATTAAGGTTAAAATTTTTTTGCAACTCAGAAACTTGTTCCGCAGTTACTGTTTTAAAAGATAAATCTTTGCTCATGATATTGGAGATAAATTTAAAATATTTCGAATTGTAACATCAAACTTTCTTAACTCTTTAAGTAAAAAGAAAATAAGTTTCAAAAACATTTTTATGCGGCGAGCTTTAGAACTTTCCGATGGATAAAATTGAAATGCGCATGATTTTGGATTTAAACTTATTTAAATTCAGACTTAGTCTTAATTTAGTTTCATTTGAATTGTTGGATGCTGGATAAAACAGCGCATCCGCAATAGATTTATTTATTTTAAGGATCTATACCAAAGCACTAATGTTTGGTTAAGAAATTATCAAAACCAGTTTGCTTTGGTATAAAAAGCTAATTTGGGAATCTGAAATTTAATATTTTAAATATATGAGAATCGCAATTTATCCCGGAACTTTTGACCCGATCACTTTTGGTCATCTTGATATTATTAAAAGAGCAAATGAGCTTTTCGATCACTTGATTATTGCGGCTGCAAAAGATAATTACAAAAACCCTCTTTTCACGCTGGATGAGAGAGTAAAATTGATTGAGGAAGAAACACAATTTTTAAATAAAAATAATAATATTACGGTAGAAAAATTCGAAGGTTTGTTGGTGGAATATGCCAGTAAAAGAAATTCAAAAGTTATTATTCGCGGACTTCGCGCCGTTTCAGATTTTGAATATGAGTTTCAAATGTATGGCATGAATTCAAAGTTGAATCCCGAAATTCAGACTATTTTTTTACCAGCTTCGGAAACTAATCACTTTATTGCATCGAGATTGGTAAAAGAAGTTGCGAAATTAGGAGGAAATATTTCTGCATTTGTTTCGCCAAATGTAGAAAAGAAATTGATGAATAAATTAGGAAAATAACAAATATAAAAAACATAATGATCATCAAAAACGAAATTTGGATACTTGGAGACACCAGACCAGGAACGGTTTCACAAGGCATTGGATTAGCGGAGGAAATTGGATTTGATTATAAAATTATCAATCTCACTTATAATTTTTTGGTACTTTTGCCAAATTTTTTATTTAGCTGCTCAATGATTCGACTAACTAAAGATGTCAAAAATAAATTACAAAACTTTGATTATCTTCCAAGCGTGATTATTTCCGCCGGTAGAAGATCTGCGCCAGTAGCACTTTATTTAAAAAAATTATCCGATAATCGCACAAAAATTGTACAAATCATGAATCCGAATTTGAATTTTGATAAATTTGATTTCGTGATTTTACCAAAACATGATGAAGCTGATGAAAACGCACATTCCAATTTAATCACCACAATTGGCGCACTTACCAAGACTAACGAAAAATCAATTGCCAAAGAATGTGAGAAATTTGCCAGCTGGTTTGCCGAAATTAAAAAACCAAAAATCGCCCTAATGCTTGGCGGCTCTTCTGGTAAGACTAAATTTACGACCAATTCTGGGATTGAACTGGCTCAAATTATTTCTGAAATTGCCAATAATATGGATGCAACTTTATTGGTTTTAAACAGCAGAAGATCGGGTGATGAATTGTCGCAAGCAGTAAAATCAAATCTCAATTGTGATTTTAAATTTTTCGACTGGAAAGAAACCAAAAATGAAAATCCTTATCTGGCAATTTTAGGATATGCTGATTTTTTTGTGATTACTGGCGATTCAGTTTCGATGATTTCAGAATGTTGTTCAACCGGCAAACCGGTTTATATTTTTGATGAAAAAGAAATTTCTTCCAAAAAACATCGCAAGTTTCATCAAAATTTAATTGCCGAAAATTATGCCAAAAAACTTTCACGAAATATTTATGAGCTAGAAAAAAACTATTCTTCCAAAAAACTTTTGGAAACAAAAAGAGTAGCAAATTTAATTATAGCCAAGTTTTAGCTTGATTAAGTTCTTGCTGTTTTTAGCATTCCTTTGAATTTTATTTAAATAATCCCCCAGCAAATAGTCTCTAGTCTTGATCAATAATTGGTTTAAAAAAATCCAGCATCAAAAAATCTTCGCCAAGACGGCGATTTTATTGCTATTTTTTGCCCTTTCTTCTTCCTGCACTGATCAAGGTTGTATTGATGCCGATGATTTTGGTGAATATGAAAGCCAAACAATTGAAGTTTCCGCCAACTCTCAACAAGAAAAATGTACCTATGATTGGTCGAAAGAACTAAATGATTCAACTCAAGGCAGCGGACTTAAATCATGTCTCACTACCGGTAGCACCACAGTTTATAATCAAGATGGCAATTCTAAATCCAGCTCTAAAGGCTGCGCTGGTTTTACTGATGATGCTACTTATAAAAATTTATGCATTACTGACTGCATACAGAAATGTTTGTCCGGCACTGGAGTTTCTGGAAATCCTGAACCAGATTGGGTTTCAACCGACAAAAGATCAGCTACTGCAAATAGTGGCGTTACAATCAGACCTGGATCAGAAATAATTGTACGCGCAGTTGGAACAATTCAATTAGGTGATAGCGTAAGTTATAACCCAATTCATGTTCAAGCTGACAACCCTATTCCTCATGCAAAAAAAGCAGATTGGTCTGATGTATTTTTTGATGTCAGAAACGGACAAACTGTTAATTTGAATTTTAGCGGTTTATGGTCTGATGGCAATAATTTGGGCAATAATTTGGTAGGTTATGGATCCGGATCAAATAATAATAATCTTAATCCTGCTTATAGTGGCGCACGCAGAATTATTGCTTACGTAATTCCTCATCCACAGGGTTATAATTTTGACACTTCTCAATCAAGCGAAAAATCCGGAACCAAAGGAGCTCCACTTTTACCTGATGCTCTAGCTTGGACTTGCGACTATACTGGTAACGTTTTAACCGAAGCAAACTGTCATAATAAAACCACCAATCCTTATACTGGTGCCGGATATACCAATGCTGATAATTCTTTAGCCATAACTGCATTTCCTTTATCTTCTTCTGCCGCAACCGATATTCTTACCTCTTATGGCGGTATTATTCGTTGGACCGGAGATAATTTAACTTCTTTCACCGACGACCCTGTTTTCCCTAGTACAGTTTGCAATACCACCACAGGAAGCTGCACCAACATAGCTTCCACTCCGGCAACTTCAGGGAAAATTCTTGGAGATCTTTCCACTACTTCAGTCACAATTGCAAATCCTACTTCTGATACTGCTTTCCGAGTTTCATTCAAGTCTCTAACTGGCGATTCTTCCTGCAATGTTACGTTAGTAGTTACGGATAGTAATGGAGCTGTCTACTCAACCGCAGTTACAAGCAGCGGTTGGAGCGATGATGATGATAAAGAAATTCCACTTGAAGCTGGAAAAACACTTTCCGTTGCAAAACTTACAAGCTTAGGCGCATGCGGCAAAGGCATCGGGGTTAAATTTAATAAATACCACGAATTAAAAATGCAAAAATCCGGTTTTGTCAAATTTACCATGCTTAACGGCAGCGATAAATGCACAATTAAGGCCCGCATCATGAATCCGAAGGGAACTTTTGCTGATACTGATATATATGAATATGATGATTTCGCTACGGCACCTTCTAAAGATCCTCTTGCCAATTTAGAAGTACCTGCATCAAGCACGATTGCATTAAAGTGGTCAAATTTATCTTTTGTTAGAAAAGGACAAGTAATCCGCTTCTCACCTAAGAGTTGGGATGGAACCTGGAAAATAAACGCCGGAACCGGAAGCCGCCGATGTGGTATTGGAATGGCAATGATGATTGAGCCAAGACCAGCATTACTTTGCAAAGGAACAGCCTCTGATTATGTTTCAAATACAAAATGCACCCAAGAATATGATAGTAGCGGAACATTAATCGGATGCAAAGCATATGCCAGCGAATGTTTTGACAGCGCATCTACAGCTAATTATTGTCCGCTTACCGGTTGTCAATCAACTATAACCTGCTCTAACGGCGTTTCTCCTCTTTATCAAAAAGGAGCCTGCACATTAATAGCGCCAACCGAAACCGCCTGCCCTTCAAGCTCTTATACTACAACCATCACTTCTGCAACCTGTACTGCCTGCTCTAATAAGATGAAAGAGAATGCTGGTCTGTCAAGTAAAGTTAATTTAACTAATATGATTCAATGTTACGACTTGGAAAATTATACCAGCAAAGTATCATTAATTCGTGACAATGGTACAGGATATTCCGATGCAGATCTTGCAGATTCAACAATAACCAAAGGTCTTACCAAGATAAGTGCGTTTAATGGCAGTTATGGAAATCTTGAAAACTTTGTTGATTCTGGAACACGCGATTCATCAAACAGCAATAATAAAATCTTACAACTCAAACAACCTCTAACTTTTGGAACAGGAGGCAGGTTAAGATTCTTCATGCTTGATGGCTCTGATTTTAATGACATGAGCTCCTCTGCTAACAATGGCGCTTTCAATGCTTATAATGATAATACCTCACCAGGTAGCTCTTATAACGGCGCCAATGGTTTTAAAATAAGTCTATCTAGTATGCTTGATTTTGCTAACGGCCAATGGCTACAAGCAAGGTTATGCTTAGAAAATGACAGCGGCATACTTTGCAAAAACTCCGATCCTATTTCTCTTAATGACCAACCAAAATTAATTGAGATCACTCCCCCAACTATCTCAACACCAGCAGGAACCCCGCCAAATATTTCAACTAGTTATAAATTTGATGGCTATGGCAATATCTTACGCACTAATAATAATCTTTTAGTTGTTGATGGAAATACCAAAGATTGTACTGCAAATAACAATGGCGTCGCCTCAGTTGCCGGCGCTAATTTCTACTGCCATACTTACCAATATTTTTCTGCCTCTGCTCTAAAAGCAAAATCGAAGAATAATCAGAGTTCTATTGAAAGCTCAATCCAAAAATTAAGACTAACTTTCAAGATTATGGATCCTGAAGTTAACAATTGTGATATCTCTAGTGGAGTTGATGCTACCGGAAGCATTGGCATTGGCATAAGGCTTAAAAATCCAAGTTATAGGCCAAATGAGTGCGCAACTAATGGTGGTACTGCAAAAGACGGTTATTTAGATTCAGGCACATGCAAATCAAACTCTCAAAATACTGGTGAAACTTGTAAAGCCTCTGATTTAGCTAAACAAGACTGCATGAAACAATATTACTGCGCCAACAAATATGCTAATAATAGTGGCTCATATTTCGTTAATGTTAAAGTAAAAAGTGAGGCTAGTGGCACCATTTCTAGCATTATTGGCGGAGTTATTACTCCTGTAATTGAAGTTATGGATGGTCCAAAAACCCGTAATTGCAGCACAACTGGAAGCATTATCTCAAATGATGGCGTAAGAACTGATAATCCTTTATATTCCGCGAGTTCATCTAACACTGGCGCCACATGTATTACGAGCGATGGTGATAGTTGCGCTAAACAATATTATTGTAAAAAAGCGAGCGTTGGTCAGGCAGAAAGAGTTTACAAACTGGTCATTGCCGATGCCAGATTCAAGGCAATCGTAACCATGTGTTTCGTAGTAATGTTTACTTTTTACGGCGTTGGCTATCTAATGGGAACCAGTGAATTAAACCACTCCGAGATTATGAATCGGATCATCAAGATCGGCATAATCTATCTCTTTATTGGCGAAACCGGTTGGGACTGGTTCAATAATTTAGTAGTAAGGTTCTTTAAAAATGGCACCGATTACCTCGCCTTTATGATGGCTTCATCCTTTGATGATTCAACTAATCACGCCGTCTCTGACGCAATCGCCAATAGTGATTATTATGATAAATCTGTTCTTTTCAGCAGCGTCGATAATGTTTTCAGCATGTTCTTTTCTCAAGCTGTTCAGAAAAAAGTTTCCGCTTTGTTATTTGCCAGCATATTCGGTTGGGCCTACTTAATCATCATCTATCAAAGCTTCATGCTTTATGTTTACTCAGTTGCAAATGCCGTATTACTATATTTAACCGCTCAGGTATTTATCTCAATCCTCTTCACTTTAGGTCCAATATTCCTCATATTTACACTCTTCAATCAGACCAAGGAAATGTTTGACAATTGGCTCAAGCAATTGATCGGATTTTCGTTACAACAAATTTTCTTACTCACCACTCTCGCCTTCTTCAATATGTTAATGTACGAAGTTATTAAACTTTCACTTGGTTACAAAATCTGCTGGGATGAAGTCTGGACCATTAACATCATCACTCGCATAACATTATTATCATTTTGGACAATTGCTTCGTTGCCAGCAAGAACCAATGCCCAATCTGACGTTGGAAACATTGGAAACCCAGAAGGAATTCCATCATTATTTTCAATTCTCTTTATCTGGGTAATTGCATCACTAATGAATAAATTCATTGGCTTTATGACAGATCTTGCCGCTTCAATTAGTGGTGGTTTATCAGCCAGTTCACTTGGCAAAGGCATTGCTGATGTAGCGAAAGGAGCTAGCGAAATGGCTAAAAAAGGTCGTCAAGATTTATGGAATAAAACTGGTGGTCAAGCCATGCAAAGAATGGATAAAGCTCTTTTCGATTCCGGAGCTATGGCTGATAAAGAACGCAACATCCGCAAAGCCAATAATGCCAAAGACTTCTCCAATAAAAGGTCCATGGCAAAAGCTGGTAACAAAGCTAAAAATGATTATATTGATAAAAATAAAGTCGCCCTTTCTGGCATGAGTAAAGAAGAACAAAGAAAAACACTGAAAGGTGTTGAAGATGCAGCTCAAACCAAAGCAGGCAAAGATCTTGGTTTAAGCGACAAAGATATTGATAGATTGAAAAATGATAAAGGCTTCAAATTCGAAGGAGATACTCTTGGTGGAGCTGCTGCCAGTGCTTTTAAACAAAGATTCATGGGCGGCAAAACTCTAAATGAGTCTTTAAGTGAAAAATCATCAGATCTTAAACTTACTCAAGCTCAAGCTGCTGGAAAAGGTCTAAACGCCGAAGATGCCAAAACACTCAAAGATAATATTGCCAAAGGTAATGTTGATGTCGAAAAAAATACTGCCGCAAAACTTTCGGATGCAGCTAAAACCGTCAGTGGCGCAGCTGGAGCAGTGGGCGGCGCAATTAATAGCGCTGCAAAAGCCGTATCCGAAAATCCTGTCGTAAAAACAATTGATAGTGCAGTAAGTAGTGCAAGAAGTGAAGTCAAAGCCCTTGTAACAAGCGGAGAAGCAGGAGACGAAGCAAGAAAAAGAGTAATAAGCGCACTTTCAGGAATTTCAAGTGTAGCAATCGGAAGGGAAGCTATAAAAGGGCTATCAAGTGCAGCTAGTGGCGCGACTACAAGTGCACTATCTGGAGCTAAAAATACAGCAATGGGTGCAGCAACACTTATGAGTCCAACAAAAACAGGCGCTGAAGCCAGAAATGAAGCCGGAAAAGCAGCCGGAAAAGCAATTGGTGGCGCAATATCTGGAGTTGGTAAAGCGGGGTCAGGAGCACTTAAAATGGCCGCAGGAGCTCCTAAAGCGATATCATCAGCCCTCGATATGGCTGAAAAAATGGCAGATTCAAAAGGTTATGAAGCAACTAAACAATTAGAAAAAGAAGGCGTTATTAACAGAATGGCTGCTGGAACAAATCTTGCTCGTCCAGATGAAGAGAAGAAGATGATTAAAGACAGAGTAAAACAAAATGAAAATGAGAAAAAATCTGAGATCAAAACACCGGATTTAAACACCATGACCGGCATTGCCAAAGAAGAAGCTTATAACAAAGAAATCGCCGCAATTGATCCAAATGCCAGACTCTCTGAACAAATCGGAGCAAGAATGATAGCTGCAGCCAAAAGATATAACCCACTTGGCGGCGAAACACTTGGCGGAATACTTGGCGGTAAACAGGGTGCAGCAATCAAAGAACAAACCAAAGAAGAATTACTCAAAGCCGCTAATGAACAAGGAAAAGAAAAACTGGCCGCAGTTAAAGGTGAAAAAGGTAATTTAGAAAAAGGCCGCGCAACTGCGATGGAAGATTACGATAAAGCTACTGACGCAGTTGAAGATTATAAAAAACAACCTGAATCCATAGAAAGAGCCGAGTTAGTAAAAGAGCTAACTGAAAAAGCCCAAAAAACTCACAATATAGCGCTAAGAAACTATAGCTCTGCCTATCGGAAAGAAGATGAGGAAGCTAGAAAAGCTCAATTGCAACTTAGACAAATGGGTGGTGCTAAAGATCCAAAACTTGCCGAACTTACCAAAAAACAAGATTTGGCCGGCGCTGCTGTCAGACAAATCGATACCAAGTTGGCCAATGTTGAAGAGAAACTTAAAGCAACAGAAGAATTTGACAGCGCAGCAACAACCGTTAGTGAAATTAACGAAGAAGGCCAACAAAGAGCTGATTTACTGAATGATAAGGAGGAAGAGCTAAAAAAATCAGAAGAAACAATATCTGAACCCATGAATCCACTTAATACTTCTACAAATGATGAATCAGCGACAGGAGGAACGGCAGCAGCAGAATCAACCACCAGCGGCTCTACAACTTCAGGAACTGGCACAGCAGCACCTAGAAATGAAAATATTTCCAACTTTAAAGATAAACAAACTGGAGCTGTACAAACAATAGCCGATAAAAAAACTGCCGCCAAAGAAAAAGTAGCAACGGCAACGGCAACAAAAGAAGAAGCTGCCAAAGAACGCCCTCCTCTTATGAAAAGAATGGCTGATAAATTAGCACGCAAGCCTTTAGATCCTAAAGAACAAGTCTATCAAAATGCTGTCAAAGAAGAAAAAGAAGGTCAAAAAGAATTAAAAGATGCGACCAGACTTGGCAATGCAGTTGAAAAAGCTCATGCTCTTTCAGACCACGCCAGAAAGTTAATGGAAAAAGAAGATGAAGCAAGAGAATTAAAACCCGAAAACCAAACTCCACATAGCGGCTCTTATCGACGCGCTGAAAAATTAGTTGAAGAATATGATAGCTTGGAATCACCAGAAGACGCAGAAAAATTTGTTCAAAAACAAGGGGGAAGATCAAAAGCAATTGCCAAAGCTACTAAAGAATTAGACTCACCTGAGGAATTCAAAAAATTCACCGAAAGGTTTGATGGAGATAATGGCAAAGATGAAGATAAATAGAAAATTTATGAAAAATAAAAGTTCTAAAAATGCTTTTACCATCATCGAATTTTTAATCACACTTTGCATTATTTGCATAGCTATTGCTGGAATTTTCTTTGTTAAAAAAATAATCAAAGAAAATAATGTAAAATCTCTCATCATGCAGATCAAAAAATATGATGCTGCGCTCAATAATTTCACTCAAAAATACCAAGCCCTTCCCGGAGATCTTAAAAGTACCGTCACTTTCGGCATCACCGAATATAACACCGATGGTAATAACGACAATATAATTACAGATAGAGTGCAGCAAATCCTCATGGCTAATGGTGAAATAACTAAGTTCTGGCTCCATTTATCAAAAACAAAAATGATCGATGAAAACTATGATGGCAAAGATGATAGCGATGCAAAAAACGGCAGCACTTTTCCACTCAGTAAAATCGGAGAAAATTCCGGCATTACGGTTTTTGGAAATGAAGGAAAAACTTTTTACCAAATCGGTTTTAAATTTGCCGACGCTGATCGAATTTACACAAATAATCACAGCCTGAAAAGCGAAGAGGCATTTTTGTTTGATCAAAAAATGGATGATGGAAATCCGCAAAAAGGCAGAATTATTGTAGTTGGTGGCGATATGCCAAATGTTTTAACAAACGAAGAATGTGTCAAGCTTGGTGAATATAACCAAAGCACAATTAGCCCAGTTTGCCAATTGCGAATTGAAGCAAAATAGTTTTGCGCTTTTGTTAGAAGATGTATTTTGTACATACAAGCTCACTCTTATATAAAACCCGCAAGAAACATTATAAATTTTAAATCAAAAAACTTCTTAAAAAAAACCCGACCATGAATAAAAAAAACTTCATGACGCTTCACGAGCATTTTTCTGAACTTCGCAAACGCGTAATTTTTTCTCTAATATTTTTCATCATCTCTTTTTCACTCTGTTACTTTTTTTCTGAAAAAATTTACGAATTTTTATTACAACCTTTCGCAGAAATTTCACAAAATAATCAGAATCGCAAATTGATCTACACCAGCCCTACTGAAGCGTTCATGACCTATCTAAAACTTTCTCTTTCATCAGCATTATTTTTTTCTTTCCCGATTTTTGCTGCAGAAATTTATCTTTTTTTATCTCCAGCTTTATACAAAAATGAGAAAAAAAATATTCTGTTAACATTTTTTTTCGCTCCTCTTTTATTTTTATGCGGCGCGATTTTTGCCTATTATTTTATTTTACCAGTCGCTTTTCAATTCTTCGCGAGCTTTGAAATTCAAGGCTCTGCAACATCAGCTTCACTTCCAATTCAACTTGAAACACGCATTAGTGAATACTTAAATTTTGTCACAAATTTACTATTTGGATTTGGCATCGCATTTGAATTACCAATCTTGTTGCTTTTTTTAATTAAAGTTGGTTGTTTGTCCGCCAATGATTTAAGAAAGAAGAGAAGATACTGGATTGTGATCATTTTTTTAGTGGCCGCCGTCCTTACTCCCCCAGACATCTTGAGTCAAATTAGTTTGGCAATTCCGATGATTTTATTATTCGAAATTGCAATTCTTATTGGTAAAAATTTTAACAATAAAAAGTAAAAAAATTATGGCCCCTATCAAAAAAGTAGTTGCGAAAAAAGCTCCAGTTAAAAAAGCTGTTGTAAAAAAAGCTCCAGCTAAAAAAGTAGTTGCAAAAAAAACTGTAGCTAAAAAACCAGTTGCTAAAAAAGTAGTTGCAAAAAAACCCGTTGTTAAAAAACCAGTTGCTAAAAAAGCTCCTGTTAAAAAAACTGTAGTTAAGAAAAAATAGTTTTAGAAAGTAGAAAATCTAAAAAGTAAATGAAAAGGCGGGATCTCCAACGAGACCCCGCCTTTTCTATTGATTCTTTTGACACAAGACGAACTTGATTAGAATTACAAATATTAACTATACCAAATTAACCATCTCTTGATAGCGCAAACGAAGTATTTTTGAGGAAAAATTGCGACTGGAAATGTAAGCTGTATCAAGTGATACAACCTCATTTTCTGAGCAAATTTTTACCAAAAAGACAAAGTTATGGCTATCAAGAGATAGTTAATTTGGTATATGTTTATAAAATCTTTTCCACATCTTGAGAAGCGCCAAACAACTTTTTAATTGTAATTTTTACCGGCGAAGTATTTGGAGTTCTGGCTTGGTTTTCTGTATTTACAATGTCACACAAAATATCCAGCGAAATACCGCCATCTAAACACATGCAGATTGTAAAAGTTTTTTTATCCAACTCTTCAACCGTTTTACGATTAATAATTCTTAATACGCCCGATTTAGAAAATTTGCGCGAGAATAAAAACAACCGATTCAGAATTTGAATATATCTATTAATGCGCAGATTTTTATGGAATGGAATCGCACCATTCATAATTTGTTCATCTGTAGCATTAATCAAATAATCGAAAATCAATTCCGCCATTTCTGCGGTTTCTTCTTCAATTTTTTGAAAAACCTCGCTGATTAATTGCAAATTGGCGATGATTTCTGCCGAGGCATTATTTGGAATTGACGATGGAACATCAAGATTCTGATTCGCCAAATCATTTTTTTTAGTAACCATATTTTTAAATAAATTTTTTAAGCAATTTAGATATTTCAGTAAAAATCGGATTTCCCGATTCTAGTCTGGACTTAACAAAAGCAAGAACTCGCGGCAATAATTTTAAATAATCATTTTTACCGTCACGCATTGAAAGCCGTGAAAAAATTCCGACTATTTTTATGTTTCGCTGCAAAGATAAAATTTCATAATCGCGCGTAAATTCTGCTTTATCGCAATTAGATTTTTCTAAATAATAATCAAAAAGTTTTAAGCGATTTGCAAAATTAACATCACGTCTTGCATCTTCAAGAAGCGAAACCAAATCATAGGCTTTTGGTCCGATAACTGCATCTTGAAAATCGAGTAAACCAACTTTTTTGTAGCCTTCGCGATTTGGCAAAATCATTAAATTATCAGCGTGATAATCGCGCAAAACCAAAACTGAAGTTGAGTTTTTTTCCAAATGATTACGCACGCCATTAAATTGACTTAATTGGTCAAAAAGCTGAAACCATAAAAATTTAAACTGGGCTTTTTCTTGTAAAGTTATTTCCTGTTTTTGTGAAGGAATATACCAATCAATAAACAACATCACTTCGCGGAAAAGCAAAGCATGATTATAAAACGGCAAATCTTTTGGAGTTTCCAATTTGTGCAATTCAAGCAAACAATCGCAAGCTTTTTCATAAAGCGCCAACTCTTGCGAGTCATCAGTTGCAAGAACGCGACCGTAAGTGTCATCATTTAAATCCTCTAGAAGTAGAAAACCCAATTCTTCATCGCGAGCAAAAATTTTGGGAGCAGAAAAATTATTTAAAACTAAAAATTCATCAATCTTTGCAAATGGTCGCACATCTTCATAACCGGGAGGTGCGAACATTAAAATACTAGTTTCTTCACCAAAAAAAATGCGGTAATATGAACGGAAAGAGGCGTCTCCAGCGATTTTTTTTATCTCACAATCTTTGATCTTATTTTTAGCAAGAAACTCGCGCGCTTGCTTTTCATCTAGGTTAATCATGTTTTTTAGAAATCTAATTTAGAATACCATTCAGGCGGATTTACATTGGGAATGCGATCTTTTAAAATTTCGCCAAAAATTTTATGCGATTTAATCAAGCTATACCAATCTTTCGCTGGCAAATAATGATGCCAATTAATATCGCCAAAATAATCCAAAACCGAAATTTGTGCCGCAGCAGAAAAATCAGCAATCGAAATATGATCTCCGCCTAGATATTTTCTGGTTTCAAGCAAGTATTCAATATAGCTTAAATGAATATTTAAATTGCGTCTCGCAACTCTTAAAACTTCTGAATCAGGAGCATTAACTCCCGGTAAATAGCGGTTAAAATGGCGTTCATTTAAAACATGTTTACTAACTTCATTGTAAAATTTTTCATCAAACCAATTTTGCAAACGACGCACTTCCGCTCTTTTTAAAACTGAATCACCGATGAAATTTTTGGTTTCTTGATGTTTTTCTTCAATATATTCAACGATTGTTGAGCTGTTTGAAATTATTGCCGAATTTGCATTATCAAACAATACCGGCAAGTTTCCTGCTGGATTCATGGCGATAAATTCTTTGCGTCTTTCCCAAAAATTTTCAGGAACCAACTCAAAGCCAATTTCCTTCGCAGCCATGTGAACTCGTACTTTGCGCGAAAATGGACAAAGCGAATGATGGTAAAGGCGATACATAATTTTGGATTTAAGATTTAGGATTTAAGATTTTATAAGTAGAGTTTGTTATTAAATTTACAAAAAGCAAAACTTGAAGCTAAATAATAATTCCAACTTTAAATAATTTGTAATTCTCATGTCCAAAAAAATCGCCTTAATTGACGGTTATGGCTTCGTATTTCGCGCCTTTCATTCTTTGCCACCTTTAACCAGACCAGATGGAACGCCAGTTGGCGCGGTTTATGGTTTCACCAATATGCTAATTAAACTTTTAGCCGGACTAAAAGTAACTCACGCTGCTGTTGTTTTTGATTCAGGTTCTAAAACTTTTAGAAATGATATTTATCCAGCTTATAAAGCCAATCGCCCACCCTGCCCTGAAGAATTAATTCCGCAATTTTCAATCGTTCGTGAAAGCGCTGAATCATTGAATTTATCGATACTTGAAAAGATAGGATTTGAAGCTGACGACATCATCGCAACTATCGCCAAAAAAGCTGAAGCTGCTGGCTTTGAAGTTTTAATTGTTTCATCTGACAAAGACTTAATGCAACTAGTTGGAAAAAATATTCACATGTATGATTCGATGAAAAATCGCATGATTGGAATTGAGCAAGTTATAGAAAAATTTGAAGTGGAGCCTAAAAAAGTTTTAGATATGTTGTCGTTAATTGGCGACGCATCGGATAATATTCCTGGTGTAAAAGGCATTGGCCCAAAAACTGCTGCCGAATTAATTAAGCAGTTTGGAAGTTTGGAAAATATTTTTGAAAATCTAGATCAAATCAAGCAAGAGAAGCGTCGCCAGCTTTTGATCGAAGGAATTGAAAAAGCAAAACTATCAAAAATCTTAGCGGCTTTAAAAGAAGATGTGGAATTGGGAATTGATTTGGATGAATTGGAAATCCGCGCTCTTGATCCACATAAATTAATTTCATTTTTGCAGGTTCAAGGCTTTCATTCATTGATTACAAGAGTTCGTAAAGAATTTGGGATTTCAGAAAATACAGAAGTTCGAGCCAGCGAAAAGATTCTAAATCAAGTTCAGGATGACGATGTTAATAAAAATACTTTCGAACTTAAAACCACACTTCGTCATCCTGAACTTGATTTGGGATCTGGCGTGTTTTCATCATGCAAAAAAACTTTAATTTCATCTCCTGAAATCATCGCGCAACTCAATAAAGAAGCATCGTCAAATGGCTTGGTCACAATTGATCGCGATAAAAATTTCATCACAATTTCAACTTGTAAATCAGGCGAATCGCCAAAAGAAATTTTTTATTTCGAAGTAAAAAAATCTGCAAAAACTCCAAATCAAAATCAACCTTTTGATTTATTCAGTTTTAATCACGAGCCGAAAAGCCTTGAAAATCAAGGTTTCGATATCGAAATTTTAGAAAAAATTCTGACCGATGATTCAATTAAAAAAATCTTTTTCGATGCCAAAAATTTTCTGAAATTCGCCAAAACAAATTCTTATGAAGATGTTACAACCATTCATCATCTTTTGACTTCCTCGGTAAAAAATGACTTACGCGAGCTTATAGATCTTAATCTCAACGAAGATGTTGAGCAATTAGGTTTTGGTAAAATTTTTTCTGAAATTGAAAAAGATCGCGAGCCAGAAATTTTTTCTGACTTTGATAAAAAAACTGAATTTTTAGCTTTTAGAAATTTCGCAATTTACCAACTTTACAAATTATTCGCGCCAAAAATTACGCCCGAAAAATTAACCGAAACCTATTTTTCTTTTGAGCGTCCGTTAATTGAGGTTCTAGCGCAAATCGAAACTAATGGCATTAAAATTGACGTAGCAAAATTACGCCAACTCTCACAGGAATTCAGCAAAAAAATCGTCGAATTAAGCAGCGAAATTTATGCATTAGCCGGACATGAATTTAACATCGCTTCCGCCAAACAACTTTCAGAAGTTTTATTTGAAAAAATGGGTTTGGCTTCTGGCAAAAAATCTAAAAAAACCGGAGCGCTTTCAACCGGTGTTGGCGTGCTTGAAGAGCTTGATGAAGCTGGACATCCGATTGCACGAAAAATTCTTGATTTCCGCAAATTTTCTAAATTAAAAAATACTTACACCGATGCTTTGCCAGAAGAAATTAATCCGCAAACTGGCAGAATTCACACTCATTTTTCTACAACTTCTACAATTACCGGACGCTTGAGTTCACGCTATCCAAACCTGCAAAACATTCCGATAAAAAGTTTGGAAGGTCAGAAAATCCGAGAAAGTTTTATTTCAGAAAAAAATCATTTTTTAATTTCTGCCGACTATTCACAAATTGAATTGCGCGTTATTGCTCACGCCGCCAAAATCGAAAATTTAATTACAGCCTTTAAAGAAGATAAAGATATTCACCGCATTACGGCAGCCCAGGTTTTTGGCGTTGCGGAAGATGCAGTTGATGATTCTTTGCGCTCCAAAGCCAAGGCAATTAATTTCGGAATTATTTACGGAATCAGTGCTTTTGGTTTAGCGCGTCAATTAGATATTTCGCGTCAGGAAGCAGCGATTTACATAAAATCTTATTTAGAAACTTATCCGGGAATTGATATTTCGATGAAAAATTACATCGAATTGGCGCAAAAAAATGGCTATGTGCAAACGCTTTCGGGACGCAAATGTTTTATCCGCGATATTAACAATAAAAACCCAATGATTCGCGCTGAAGCTGAAAGATTGGCGATTAACGCGCCGATTCAAGGAAGTGCGGCGGATATTATCAAAAAGGCGATGATTCGTTTGAGTGACAGATTTAAAGAAGAGAATTTAAAATCAAAAATTATCTTACAAATTCATGACGAATTGATTGTGGAAGCACCAGAAAATGAAGTGAAAATTGCGACGAAAATTTTGAAATATGAAATGGAAAATGCGGTAATTTTAAATGTGCCGTTAAAGGTTGATGTGACTACTTCTAATTGTTGGAAGTAAGCCAGTAAATTAATAGCCTGTCCTCAATCATCATCTTCAAAACTTTCTATCAAGGGATAATCACCATTTCTTATTCCTAAATTGATCATATATTATTTTTACTCTGGTATAGTGCGAAACTCAATGAAATAAATCAAAATGAATTTTCTAAAAACTTTAATCCTGCTTTTTTTCATCACCTCGCCTGCCTTTGCTGGGTCGCGCGTTGCCATTTTAAACTGGAATGAAAATATTGAACTCACTTCCACTGGCAGAAATTCTGAAATTTTAATTTTGGGTCGAGTTACCGACTTGCCAAAAGAAAGAATTTTAAACTCATTTTCAATTTCATTTGGCACTCAACCAAACATCAAAATCACCAAAGTTCTGTGCGATAATTTTCCTGCGACCTTCACTTTCAACGCCAACACTTTAAACGTAAAATTTCCCAAAGGAAAAGTTAATAATGAAAATATCATGCTTAACTTCACTTACGAAATGGCTTATCCAAAAATTAACAAATTCTTGCGTCATGAACTAATCGATATTCCATCATTTGCTGCCGGCGCAAATTCTAAAGTTGTAATCAAGTATTCTGGTTATTTTGAATCTGCGACTCTAAATCCCAACATCATCAAAAGCGGAAACAGCTATATATATAGCAATATAGTGCCTAAAAACGGCGTGGCAGAAATCATCAAATTAACTCCGGCGCAAGTGGATTGGGATGTTAATGTTAAACTTAAAATTAATGGCGATAAATCGATGGAAAAAATAATTGTAAAAATGCCGTTTTATTTCCAATCACCGCGACAAAAAGTTGAAAATTATAACAGTTTTTCAAGACCAATTCCAACCCAACAATTGTCAGATAATAATAGCAGAACCCTTACTTTTGAAACCAAGGCGACAGAAATTTTAGTTGAAAATAAAGCTCATATTTTAACTGGTGAAATCTACCGCAATCGTATTACCAAAAATCCGGCAGAATTTGTAAATGTAACCAATGAAGAAAGAATTTTGTTGGTACCAATGTTGGAAAGAATTAAACAAGATCCAGCTAATAACAAGCTTCCACTTTATGCTAAAATCGGAAAATTTACTCATCAATATATTCGCTATGATTTGAATTATTTGGGCAAATTGCCAAATTTAAGAGCGATTGTACAAAGCCGTTCTGGTGTATGTACAGAGTATGCCAAACTTTACGACGCATTATTACGCTTAGCCGGAATTCCCTCAATGATAATTGATGGCGCAGCCTGCGGCGAATATGACCAATGCCGAGGTCACAGCTGGAATATGATTTTTGTTGATGGTAAATGGATTGAAGTAGATCCGACTTGGAATTTAATGTCAGGAATAGTTTCTTCTTCTCATATTTATTTTAACGATCAAGGCAAAGGGGAAACGATTCTGCAATATTATAACGATATGACAATTGATTCGAGTACAGAAATTGAGATGAAGACAGACTTGTAAAAAGCTTAGAAAGCCTTAGCTAAATCACCCGATTCGCCTCGACTTCAATCACCAAATTCACCTTATCTGCAACTCCGGGTAAACCATAATTTAAGCCAAAATCTGAACGATTAATCGAGCCAGTTGCGCTAAATCCGATTGTGGGTTTTTGCGTAATCATGCTGATTCCTGATTTGTTAAATTTAGCATTTAATGTCACAGGTTTTGTAACTCCGACTATTGTTAAATCACCGCTAATTTTTGCTGTTCTTTTTCCGGTCACCGTAATTTTAGTACCGACAAATTTTGCCACCTCATATCTTTCGACATTAAAAAAATCAGCACTTTTTAAATGCTGGTCAAATTTAAAAAGTCCGGTGTTTAAACTTTCAACTTTCACAATCACATCGACCAATGATTTTTCTGGATTTTTTTCGTCAAAAGTAATTATTCCTTCAATATTTGTGAATTTTCCCGATGGATGCGAATAACCGAAATGATCTGCAATCCACGTAACACTGGCATGATTTTTCTCAATTACATATTCCTCAGCTTGTACAAGTTGCACTAAAAACATATAAGCAAAAATTGTCTCAAAAAATATTTTTAATTTCTTCATAATTTTTAAATTTTGTACTTTTTTTGGATAAATGAGCTTCTATTCTTAAGATAGAAAAAATATTTTTACACATGAATTATATCTACAAATGACGCGCTTTTGGATATTTCTATTCCTAACCGCACTTATTTTTCCCTTTGAAGCATCAGCTAGCGATGTTTTTGTCAGCGAAATGTGTAATGTGATAAACATTGTTTTTGGTCCTGCTGGTAAAGTTTTCGCAGCTTTTGCGATCGTGTCAGTTGGAATTGGTTTTTTTACCGGCAAAGTTTCTTGGGGATTATTGGTAGGAGTTAGTGTTGGAACCGCCACTATGTTCGGTGCGCCTTCAATTGTTTCAGCGATAACTGACAAACCAACTTTTCAATGTTCTAATACCACTTATTACGGCGCTTGTGTTAACGGCGTTTGTCCTTGTCCAACCGGTTTTACAGGAATAACTTGTAACACATGCTCTACAGGTTACACTGGCGCTAGTTGTAACATTTGCGATTCTGGCTATAGTTCAGTAAATGGCACTTGCAAAAAATCATGCAACATAAGCTCCACTCCGGGAGTAAATCAAATCTCTGTTCTTCATGGCAGCACTTCAACTGCCTGCAATGTCGCCAATTATTCTGGCTCAATAAATTATACTTGCGATGACGGCTCTTTCACTTTAGCCAGCGGATCTAGCTGTTTCTGCAGCGGCAATTATGCGGGCGCAAACTGCAGCAGTTGTGCAACTGGATATACCGGCACAAACTGTGGAACCTGCAATACTGGATATACTCAATATAATGGCAGTTGTCAGCAAGATTGTCTGGTTAGAGATCAAGTTGGTATAAACGACACTACTGTAATTCCAGGGACAGGCACAATAAGCTGCACCTCACCGGCAACTGGGTTAGTAGATTATAATTGTTCGGGAGGAAATTTTTCGATTACTAGCGGATCATGCGCTCTCAAACGTATCGATAGCGACTGCTTTAATATCTCTGAGGGAGGCACTTTAACTATGACCGCCCCAGCAGGAAAAGTCTGGGCCGGAGTTACTTTTGCCAGTTACGGCTTGCCAAATTCCTGCGTTGTTAGTTCTTGCAATGCGGCGAATAGTATGGAAAAAATTTCTGATGCTTGTGAAAAGAAAACAACTTGCTCAATTAGTGCAATTAATGAGATTTTTTTCGATCCTTGCTTAGGAACTGGAAAAAGATTACAGGTTATATTATATTATTATTAGATACTGTTAACTAGAGCTTCTCTAAACAAATCCTATGAATTTCCGATTATTATCTCCCATCGCAGCTATTTTTCTGTGTGCAGTTTTTTGTGCCAAAATTTCTTACGCCGATGAGCCAATTTACACTTGGGAAGAATGCGTTGAAATTGCGCGCAAAAATAATGCCGAATTACAATCTGCGCTCGCCAGCGAGAAGCAGATGAAAGCACTTGAAGGCGTGGCACGCGCTAATTATTTTCCGCAATTAACTGCGACTAGCAATTCTGGCCGCAGCTATACAAATTCAGGAAATCTTTCGTCATCAAATTCATTTTTCTACAATACAAACACCGTTTCTCTAAGCGCCAGTCAAAATATTTTTAACGGATTTCAAGATAAGGCTAAAATCGAACAAGCCAAAGCCAACTCAATGGTCGCAACGGCAAATATTGCAACTATTAAAGCTAAAATCAGTTATGATTTAAAAAATAGTTTCTCCAGTTTTACTTACGCCAAATCTTACACCAAGCTACTTGAAGAAATTATCAAAAGACGGCGCGACAATTTAAAAATCGTCGATTTACGTTTCAAAGGCGGCATGGAAAATAAAGGTTCACTGCTTTTGGCGCGCGCTTATTTGGCTGATGCGGAATATAATTTTTTACAGGCGCAAAATTTAAAAAACACTGCCCGCGCCCAACTTTGCAAAGCGATGGGAATTAATGATTGCGCGCCGTTCGACATCGAAAATTCAATCAACGTTAAATCACCTCTAAAAAATATTGAATTCGAAAAAATAGTTTTACAAATGCCACAACATGCACAAGCCGCAGCGCAAGAAAAAGCCTCGCAAGCCGGCGTTATCATTGCCGAATCCGCTTTTCTACCAATTGTAAATTTAACCGCGCTTTCCGGACAACGCGGCACAACTTATTTACCACAAAACGATTATTGGTCAGTTGGTTTAAATATTTCTCTGCCTTTTTTTACGGGCGGCAAAGATTATTTTTCAACAATAAGCGCCAGCGAAAACCGCTTGGCCACAACGCATAATCGTGAAACTGTTGATCGTCAGGCTTTGGCTGATCTCAAGCAATATTATGCCTCTTATATCGAAAATGTGGCAAAATTAAAAGTCAGTGCCAGCTTTAAAGATGCGGCACAAATGCGCGCCGAAATTGCGCGTAATAAATATAATAACGGTTTGCTTACTTTTGAAGATTGGGACGTGATTGAAAGCGACTTGATTAACCGCCAAACCACTTATTTACAAAACCAGCGCGACCGCGTCATTTCTGAAGCGGCGTGGGAAAATATTCAAGGCATAGGAGTTTTTAGTGAACAATCTTAAAGCAAAATTACTTTCGAAAAAAATATTGGCATTGCTCGTTTTAATCATTGCTGGCGCTGGATTTGGAGCAAAATATTATTTTCAAAAAAAAGAAAGTGATGTGCAATTGCGCGAAAATAAAGTTGAACGCGGCAATATTGAAATCACTATTCTTTCAACAGGAACTGTGCAACCAGAAAATCGTTTGGAAATTAAAGCACCAATTCCCGGTCGCGTTGAAAAGATTTTAATTAAGGAAGGTGATTACGTTAAAAAAGGGAAAATTTTAGCTTGGATGAGTTCGGCTGAAAGAGCGACATTGCTGGATTCAGCACAAGCAAGTGGCGAAAAAGAAGTTAAAAAATGGGAAGAAATTTATCGCCCCACTCCAATTATCGCGCCAATTGATGGCACTATTGTTTTAAAAAATATTGAAAATGGTCAAACTTTTACTACGACTGATGCAATTTTGGTAATGTCAGATCGCTTAACTGTTAAAGCGCAAGTTGATGAAACTGATATTGCTTCAATCAAGTTAAAACAAGCTGCGGAAATTACTTTGGATGCTTATCCAGAAACTAAAATTTCTGCTAAAGTTGACCAAATTGCTTTTGAAGCAACCACCGTGAGCAATGTTACAACTTACATTGTTGATGTTTTGCCGCAAGAGATTCCGTCTTTCATGAGAAGCGGAATGACGGCGAATGTGAAATTTTTTATGGATGGAAAAAACGATGTTTTAACCGCGCCAAATGATGCGGTGAAAATTCAGGATGGCAAATCAACTGTGATTGTTTTGCAAGATGGTGACCGAGTTGAAAGAGAAATTGAAATTGGCATTACCGACGGCAAAAAAATCGAAGTGGTTTCTGGGTTGAATGAAGGTGATACAGTTTTTTCAGCGCAAATAAAACCAAGAGATAAAAGTAAATCAGGTTCAAGCCCTTTCGCGCCAGCGCGCGGCGGTGGGAAAAAACGGTAGTTTGAAGTAGAATTCAAAATCGAGTGGACCACGTCGTAAAGACGGGGTGACAATATTAGGTAGATTCCCCCCACATTGTCACCCCGTCTTTACGACGGGGTCCACTCGATCTCAAAACAAAAACAAATCATGATCGAAATCAAAAACGTCACCAAAACCTATCAAATGGGCGACACAACAGTTCACGCGCTTCGTGGCGTTTCACTCACAATTGAAGATGGCGATTTTGTTGCAATCATGGGTCCTTCCGGTTCGGGCAAAACTACAATGGCAAACGTTCTAGGACTTCTCGACGTTCCAAGTTCTGGCTCTTACAAATTAAATGGCCGCGAAATTTCGCAACTTTCTGAAGATGATTTAGCAGTTTTACGCCGCGAAGAAATTGGCTTCATCTTTCAACAGTTTAATTTACTCCCGCGGATGTCTGCGGCAGAAAATGTCGCTTTACCTTTACTTTATTCGGGACATGAAAATGAAGAAAAATTCGAATATAAGCTTTTAAAAAATGTTGGTTTAGGAACCAGATCCGATCATAAACCAAAAGAACTCTCTGGCGGACAACAACAGCGCGTAGCAATAGCGCGATCACTCGTCAATAAACCAAAAATGATTTTAGCTGATGAACCGACGGGAAACCTTGATTCAGTAAGCGAAAAAGAAATCATGAAAATTTTACATGATTTAAATGAGCAAGGCATCACGATTGTAATAATTACTCACGAAGATGAAATTGGCGAGCAAGCTAATCGCCTAATTCGAATGCGCGACGGCGTTGTTCAATCTGATGAAAGGAAAAAAACTTTTAAAAAAAGTGAAGCCAAAAAAGCTGCGATTGAAATTGAAACTACAGCTAAAATTAATACCGCAGAAGTTGTCGAATATTTCCGACAAGGTTTAAAAACGCTTTTGGCAAATAAAGTTCGCACCTGTTTATCAATGTTGGGAATTTTAATTGGCGTTGCCGCAGTTGTTGCAACGCTTGCAATTGGAAGTGGTGCGCAGCGCGCAATTGAAAAACAACTAGCTTCGCTTGGTTCAAATTTAATTGTTTTAAGATCGGGAGCGGTGCGCGTTGCAGGAGTTTCGCAAGAAGCCGGCGCTACAACCAGACTTAATTTTGAAGATGCTAAAGCTCTAAAAAATGAACTCTCCGAAGTAAAAGAAGTTTCACCCAGCGTTAATGGACGAGGTCAGGTAACTTTTTTAAATAAAAATTGGAGCACCCAAATAATCGGCGCTTCGCCACCTTACGCCAGAATTCGCGCTGCTCAACCTTTGGTGGGAAGATTTATTACTGACGAAGAAAATTCTAAACGTGCAAGAGTTGCAGTTATCGGCGAAACTGTGATTTCAGAATTATTCGGCGATAAAAATCCAATTGGAGAAATGATTAAAATCAATAAAGTAAATTTTCAGATAATCGGGATTTTACCTCAAAAAGGCGCCAATGGCTGGCAAGATCAAGATGATGTAATTGTGATTCCAATTTTAACTGCAATGTATCGTTTGTTGGGCAAAGAATATGTTGATTCGATCGATATTGAAGCCAAAAACGCCGAAAGTGTTGATGATATGCAAGAAAAAATTATGGATTTAATGTATGCCCGAAAGCGCGTGCCTTTTTCGCAACGTAAAGATGCTTTTCAAATTCGTAACATGGCCGATATTAAAGAAACTCTATCCGAAAGCAGCAAAACAATGTCAATTTTACTTTCTTCAATTGCGGCAATTTCGCTTCTAGTTGGCGGAATTGGCATTATGAATATCATGTTGGTTTCAGTCACCGAGCGCACTAAAGAAATTGGTTTGAGAAAAGCGATTGGCGCAAAGAAACGCGATATTTTAATGCAGTTTTTAGCAGAATCAGTTGTTGTGAGTGTGATTGGCGGTTTGGCGGGCATTATTTTGGGAGTTGGAAGTGCAAAAATTTTATCAACACTTGCAGGCTGGGATACTTTGGTTTCGATAAATTCAGTGTTATTGGCTTTTTCTTTTTCAGTTTTTATCGGACTTTTATTTGGAATTTATCCGGCGCGAAAAGCTTCTGATCTAATGCCAATTGATGCTTTGAGATATGAATAGAAATAAAATTACCCGGGATGGGGATCCCCGCAAAGCGGGGCGCGACTCGTGTCGCGTTTTCGTATCCCGAAGGGATAAAGGAATAAAATTATTTTTACTGCTTTATCAAAAAAAATAAATGTAATGTTTTTTAAGCTTTAAAAAAGGTGATTATCCCTTAAGACACAATTGATGTGATCCTGAGTCTTTCGAAGGATGATTCAAAACCGAAACTAGAATCACCCTTCGACAGGCTCAGAGTTGACCTCGAGCTTTTTTTGAATCAAGTTATAATTATATTAAAAAAGAACAAAATTTTCCCTCAACAACCAAAACTAAATTTATGACCATTTCAATGTATGATGCTTTAATTCCTCTTTCCATTAACAACTTGGAAAATCTTTCTGCGATTTTGGCAAAAGCTGAATCACATGCGCAATCGAAAAAAATTGATGAAAGCATTTTCATCAATGCCCGTTTATTTCCTGATATGTTACCTTTTTTGCGCCAAGTACAAATTGCCTGCGACACTGCCAAAGCAGGCGCAGCAAGACTTGCAGAAATTGAAGTTCCAAATCATCCTGATGTGGAAAAAACTTTTGGTGAGCTTCAAACCAGAATTAATAAAACCATCGAGTTTTTAAAAACTATTAAACCAGCGCACATCAACGGCAAAGAAGAATTGAAAATTAGCTATATTCAGCGTGAAAAAGAGAAAAATTTTATCGGCTTGCCTTATTTGTTAAACCACACTTTGCCGAATCTATTTTTTCACATTACAACAGCTTATGCAATTTTAAGACATAATGGCGTTGAGATTGGGAAGAAAGATTTTTTGGGTAATTAAATCGGCAATGAATTGTGATTTGGATTATGCCAATTTTTTACATGCCTCAATTTTTGCTCAATTGAATTAAAGTCAGGTCAATGTGAAATATGGATTTGAAAATCTGTTGCAGTTTTTAAAAGGTTTTTTCCAACTTTTGAGCGCTTTTTTAGTAAAATTTTGAAAAATATGGCGCTGTCGCAAATCAAGTTTTTCTAAGAAATTTTTGTGATTCTAAATTTTTTGAAAGGTAAGCGTACCTAGATGTACGTGCGTTTCAAAAAATTTAGAATTGCAAAAAGTTCGACGAAAAAGTTGATTTGCGACAGCGCCAATATCTGGATATATTTTGAAAAATTTTGCTAAAAAATAAGCCGAAATAGGACGAGATATGGAATAAAAATAATTAACTAATCTATCCCTCTAAATCTGAATCTCAGCCTTATCACTCAAATATTTCCGCAAATCATGCGGATGAAATTCGGTAATATTTTTATGCACCTTGTGACTTACTTTTAATTGGGTTTTTTTATCCAATGCTTCGAATAAAAAATTCAGCATTTTATGAGGTGCAATCAAAATTAATTCGTCATACTGATCACAATTAACTGATTCACATAAAAAATGCGAAATCTCATGCGCAAAATGCTGCCTTTCAACATCTTTGGTATCGGTATGAGGTTCAATTGCATGTCTTCCTGATCCAAAACTATCAAAAGTGCGACCCGGTTTATCGTTTGGTTCGCTTTCAAATTTAATTTCTTTAATCAATTGCGGCTCACCTTTTTTATTTTTAATGGTTTGAAAAATTTTAACATCGTGACTATCCGCAACTGCGATCCAAATAATTTCTTGTTTCATAAAATCTCCTAAAGTTGACGATCAAATCTTATACAAAGCTGCATTCAAAAATAAATTTCTTAGAAATTATAAATCACACCAATTCTTGCCACGCCTAAACGAGTTTTTATTTTTGAACCCGATTCAGCGTAACGCATGTTAAATTGTTGATAATCGTAAGCTGCTTTAAGCGTTATTCCCAAAGGCAAATCAAACAAAATACCAACGCCGTAAAGTGGAGCAACTTCAGAATCATGAGCTGAATTATTCACGAAAAAAACATTGTTTTGATAATTAACTTTCGCAGCACCAAGTGTTAAAAAAGGCGTAACTCTTGGTAAAATTGCAAAACCAAGATTAGCTTTCACACCGTAACGATCTTTAAGTTGAATATTGTCACCATTTCCTCTTGTTCCAAGCGTGGAGTAAAAGTTATTAGAGTAAGTATCGAGTCGATCATAAAAGCCTTCAACCGATGCTAATAAATTCAAGAAATCAAATCGAATACCAGCATTGGAACCCCAACTTGATTTATCAGTATCAACAACATCGCCATCTCTTGGTCCAGTTAAGGATCCAGATGGATTGTCCGCTTTGTGTATTGCGTTAGATTGTATTGCGTCAAAACCGATGAAAATACCGGTAGCGTAGGAAGAAGTAGAGAGAAGAGCCGCAGTACAAAATATTGCAAGAAAAGTTTTTTTCATAATTACCTCTTTTATTTTCGATTAAAAATCAGTAACGAAAGATACGTCGCAAATAACTTACTTGAAACAGAAGTGTTCTGATTTTTTCTACAAGATTATTTTTTGGAATTTTGATTTGGTGTCGCAGGGCGGGATTTTTTTAGATCGAACTAACATCGAACACAAATCATTGACAACAACAATATAAAATTATTAAACCAAACCCTATTCCCAATCAAACATTTTCTTATGCAAAAAATTCTCGTAAAAAATCCCGTAGTCGAATTAGACGGCGATGAAATGACTCGTATCATTTGGAAGTTTATCAAAGAAAAATTAATCCTGCCTTACATCGATATTGATATAAAATATTTCGACCTCAGCATTCAAAATCGCGATGCCACTAACGACCAAATCACCATTGATTCCGCCAATGCCATTAAAAAATATAATGTCGGCATAAAATGCGCCACAATCACACCCGACGAAGCCCGCCAAAAAGAGTTTAACTTAAAACAAATCTGGAAATCGCCAAACGGCACTATCAGAAATATTTTGGACGGCACGGTTTTTCGTGAACCAATTGTATGTACAAATGTTCCCAGAATTGTTTCTAACTGGACTTCACCAATTATCGTGGGTCGTCACGCTTTCGCTGATCAATATAAAGCCACAGATTTCGTGATTCCAAGCAAAGGAAAATTAACCATCAAATTCGAAGGTGAAGATGGCAAAGTTATTGAACATGAAGTTTATAAATTCACCGGCTCGGGCGTTGCGTTGGCTATGTATAACACCGACGAATCAATTCGTGGTTTTGCTTATTCTTGCTTCAACCTCGCTTTGCAAAAGAGCTGGCCACTTTATCTTTCCACCAAAAACACCATTTTAAAAAAATATGACGGCCGCTTTAAAGATATTTTTGCCGAAATTTACGAAAAAGAATTTAAAGAAAAATTCGCCGAGAAAAAAATTATTTACGAACATCGCCTGATCGATGATATGGTTGCATCGGCCTTAAAATGGAGCGGCAATTTCATCTGGGCATGCAAAAATTATGACGGCGATGTGCAATCCGATTCAGTAGCGCAAGGCTTCGGATCTTTAGGCTTAATGACATCAGTTTTAATAACTCCAGACGGTCAAACCATGGAAGCCGAAGCTGCCCACGGCACCGTCACCCGCCACTTTCGCGATCACCAAGCCGGCAAACCAACATCAACAAATCCAATGGCTTCAATTTTTGCTTGGACTCGCGGCTTGGCTTTCCGTGGCAAGTTAGACGAAAATCAAAAATTAATAAATTTTTGTCAAACCTTAGAACAAGTTTGCATCAAAACAGTTCAAAGTGGAAAAATGACCAAAGATTTAGCGGTTTGTATTCACGGCAACAAAGTGGAACACGGCAAAGATTATCTTTACACCGAAGAATTTTTGGAAGCGATCAACAAAAATCTGATTGAGCAACTTTAAAAGATAAAAGATATTTCAGCACATCACCACTCTTTACCAAACTAAAATTTATACTCTTAGTTTGGTATAATCTTTTTGGAAGAGCTACTCCACCAACAACTTGATCATAACTTGACTTTCTTTGCCATTTTCTTCGAATCTTTCGCCACGACAGAAATATTGATTTTTCAAAAAAAAATTCACCGCGCTTCGACCAGCGTAATCACTAGCGTGGCAATAAATTGCAACTACATCATTTTCTAAAACATAATCTTCGCAGAATTTTAACAACATCGAACCAATGCCTTTATTTTGCATTTCCAAAGCCACAACAACATTCATCATTTTATAAAGATTTTCTTCATGAATAAGCGTCGCAGTTGCGCAGATTTTATTATCTAAAAATCCAACAATAATAACTTTATCATCTTTAAATTTAGGCTTTCTGCCAAACACATCTTCACAAAGCAATGCCGCGTCTTCACTATAAACGCTGCCTTGCTTTGCAACTTTAAAAATTAAATTATTAACCATGACATTGTTTGAATTTCTTGCCACTTCCGCATGGGCAAGATTCATTGCGGCCAACATTTCCCCAACTTTCTCGGTTTCTTGGATCACGATCTTGTGGTTTTACATTCGATTTTAATGGTGTTTTAGTTTGCAGCGCTTTTGGCTCGCTTTGCATAAAAGCTGGGTCATTTCTGGTTTCAAACATTCTTTGTTTTGGCGCTTGGGTAATTAAATTTATCTCGCCTTCATCGCGATCAACATTGATTTGAACATGAGCAATTCTGCTTAAAACTTGTTCTTCGATTCTAAGCATCATTTCTTCAAATAAATTAAAGGCATCGCGTTTATATTCAATCAATGGATCCTTCTGCGCGTAAGCGCGAAGATTAATTCCATGACGCAATTTATCGAGTGAAAGCAAATGATCTTTCCATTCTGAATCCAAAGTTAACAAGAAAATTTGCTTCTCGATTTTCTTCACAATTTCTGCGCCATAAAGCCTTTCTTTTTCGACAAAAATTTCAGCTGTGTGACCTTCAATATAATTTAAAATTTCTCTTTCCGTCACGCCTTCAACCGCAGCTTGAGCTTTTAAATCAAACTTCACGCCGTAAATTCTAAAAATTTCTTTTTCCAAAAGATCAATTTCCCATTGTTCGCTATATGAGTTTTTTGGAATACAATCTTCTACCAATTCTTGATTGATTTGACTTCTGAATTTTTTCAATTTTTCTGAAATATCGCTAACATCAATAGTTTCATGACGTAATGCAAAGATTACTTTTCGTTGCTGATTTACAACATCGTCATATTTCAAAAGGTTTTTTCTGATTTCATAATTTCTCATTTCAACCTTATGCTGCGCGCCAGCAAGAGTTTTTGTAATCCATGGATGAACAATTGCTTCATCATCTTTCAAACCAAATCTCGATAAAACAGCCTGTAATTTTTCCGAACCAAAAATACGCATCAAATCATCTTCAAGCGATAAATAAAATTTTGATCTTCCCGGATCGCCCTGACGACCAGAGCGACCGCGCAATTGATTGTCAATTCTACGACTTTCATGTCTTTCAGTTGCCAGAACATAAAGACCACCAGCCGCAATTGCGGTTTTTTTATCAGCTTCAACTTTTGCTTTAATTTCTGCGGCTTTTTGGGAATCGGCATCATCAACTAATTTTTCAATCATCAATTCCGGATTGCCGCCAAGCATGATGTCAGTTCCGCGCCCCGCCATGTTGGTTGCAATTGTAATTGCGCTGGGAATGCCAGCTTGCGAAATAATTTCCGCTTCTTGTTCGTGATATTTAGCATTCAAAACGCTGTGCGGCAATTTTTCAGCGCGCAATAATTTTGAGAGATATTCAGATTTTTCAATACTGATTGTGCCAACTAAAATCGGCTGCTGCTTGGCGTGCGCTTCTTTGATAGCTTTTACAATTGCATCATATTTGCCTTTTTCATTTTTGTAAATTTCATCATCTTCATCAATTCTTGAAATCGTGCGATTAGTTGGAATTTCAACCACGCGCAAATTGTAAATTTCTTCAAACTCAATTGCTTCAGTTGAAGCAGTTCCAGTCATGCCCGCTAACTTTTTGTAGAGGCGAAAATAATTTTGGAATGTAATTGAAGCCAAAGTTTGGTTTTCATTTCTTACTTTTACACCTTCTTTTGCTTCCAAAGCTTGATGCAAACCATCGGAGAAGCGTCGCCCTTCCTGCATTCTTCCCGTGAATTCATCGATAATAATGATTGATCCGTCTTTAACAATATAATCAATTTCGCTTTTGAAAATCTTATGCGCTTTCAATGCCTGATTGATGTGATGCACAAAAGAAATATGCGATGGATCGTAAAGCGAGGAATCTTGTTCGATAGTTCCTGCCTCTTTTAACATTTTTTCTAGACTCTCAATTCCTGCTTCGGTTAAAAAAACTCCGCGATCTTTTTCTTCCATTTGAAAATCCTTGTCGGTAAGGCGCAAAATCAGGCGGTTAATCTCTTCATAGAGTTTAGAATTATCATCAGTTGGACCGGAAATAATCAAAGGAGTTCGCGCTTCATCAACTAAAATTGAGTCAACTTCATCAACAATCGCATAATGTTTGCTGCGTTGAACCATGTTTTCAGTGGCGAATTTCATATTGTCGCGCAGGTAATCAAAACCTAATTCGTTATTGGTAGCGTAGGTAATATCGCAAGCGTAAGCTTTGCGGCGATCATCATCATTTAATTCATTGGTCAAACAACCAACAGTCAGCCCTAAAAATTGGTGAATTTTTCCCATCCATTCCGAGTCACGTTTCGCCAAATAATCATTTGTAGTTACAACGTGAACACCTTTGCCGCTTAAGGCATTTAGATAACAAGGCAAAGTTGCAACCAAGGTTTTCCCCTCACCCGTGCGCATTTCGGCAATTTTTCCTTGGTGTAAAATCATGCCGCCAATTAATTGTACATCGAAATGGCGCATGTTTAAAACACGTTTTCCAGCTTCGCGAACCACAGCGAAAGCTTCGTGCAGAAGCGAATCAACAGTTGCGCCTTTTGCTAAACGCTCTTTAAATTCTGCAGTTTTTTCTTTTAATTGTTCATCTGAAAGCGCAGAGATTTGTGGTTCTAAAGCATTGATTTTATCAACATCAACAGCGAGAGATTTTATAATGCGTTCATTAACAGAACCAAAGATTTTTTTTGCGATAAAGGAAAGCATTTTTTAAGGAATTTTAATAAAGAATTTTAATATCCGCACCACAGGCAATCAGCTTTTCAGCTAATCTTTCGTAACCTCTTTCAAGGTGATAAAGCCTGTTAATTACAGTTTCACCATCAGCAGCCAAACCAGCTAAAACCAATGAAACTGAAGCGCGCAGATCGGTTGCCATAACTTCGGCACCAGTTAATTTTTTTACACCTTTTACAACGGCTAAATTACCGTGAGATTCAATATTAGCGCCCATTCTCACCAATTCCATAACATGCATGAAACGGTTTTCAAAAATAGTTTCTTCAATTGTTGAAGCGCCATCAGCAACAGACATGAGTGACATGAATTGAGCTTGCATATCAGTTGCAAAACCAGGGAATGGATGAGTTGAAATACTGACTGGATGAATCACATCTGAAACCCGCGTAACTTCAACTTCGTAAGGATTTATTTGCACTAATTTTAATCCCGCTTTTTCCAACTCTTCTCTAAATCCACCAAGAATCCACATTTCAACGCCTTGTAAAATTAAGCGTCCTCCTGTGATTCCCGCTGCAACTGCATATGTTCCAGCTTCAATACGATCAGCAATAATTCTGTGACGCGCGGCATGAAGTTTATCAACGCCTTGAATTCTGATTTGCGGAGTTCCTGCACCTTGAATTTTAGCGCCCATTGCAGTTAAACATTTTGCCAGATCAATAATTTCAGGCTCGCAAGCCGCATTATTAATTACGGTTTCACCTTCAGCAAGAGTTGCCGCCATTAAAGTATTTTCAGTTGCGCCAACTGAAACTTTTTCAAAATTAATTTCTGCACCTTTCAAACGCCCATCAACCGAAGCATCAACATAACCGCCGGTTAATTCAATTTTAGCACCAAGTTTTTCCATGGCTTTCAAATGCAAATCTACTGGGCGAGTTCCAATTGCGCAGCCACCCGGAAGAGAAACTTTAGCTTTGCCTAGACGCGCCAAAAGTGGTCCTAAAATAAAAATCGAAGCGCGCATTTTACGCACAAGTTCGTAGGGAGCGACGGGATTTGAAATATTTTTAGCATCAAAAATTACCGCGCGACCTTGATTGCCAAAATCTTTATCCATGCCGTCAAGCTGCACTTCAATTCCCAAATTAACCAAAAGATTGGCCATTGTTGCAATGTCGGAAACATGAGGAACATTGGTTAAGGTAAGTTTTTCATCAGTGAGAATTGAAGCAACCATCAATGGCAATGCAGCATTTTTGGCACCAGCGATTTGCACTGAGCCATCAAGTTTTTTTCCACCACGAACTAGAAGTTTTTTCATTATATTTTATTAATTATTTTTTCTCGTGCATTTTAACCAATTGATCTAGCAAACGCAGTCCGTAACCAGTTGCGCCTTTCACCGCCAAAGCATCACCCTTTCCTTTCCAAGCCACACCCGCAATATCCAAATGTGCCCATTTAGTTTCACCAACAAAACGCTGCAAAAACTGCGCTGCTGTAGTGCTGCCAGCCCCTCTTCCGCTGCCGACATTTTTCATGTCTGCAATATCGGAGTTAATCATTTCATCATATTCCTCGCCCAAAGGAAGTCTCCAAGCGCGCTCGCCTGTAGATAATCCACAATTTTCAATTTGTTTAGCAAGTTCATCATCATTAGAAAATAATCCGGCATAAACATCTGCCAAAGCTACAATAATTGCGCCGGTTAAAGTTGCTAAATTCACCATGAATTTTGGTTTGAATTTTGAATTGGTGTAATGAAGAGCATCCGCCAAAACCAATCTTCCTTCCGCGTCAGTATTGATTACTTCAATTGTTTGACCCGACATTGATTTAACAACATCACCTGGTTTTACCGCAGTTCCTGAAGGCATATTTTCAACTAATCCAATAACACCAACAACATTAACTTTGGCTTTTCTTTGTGCTAAATTTCTAAGCAATCCAACTACAACCGCAGAGCCCGCCATGTCGGTTTTCATATCTTCCATATTGGCGGCCGGCTTGATTGAAATGCCACCTGTATCAAAAGTTACACCTTTGCCAACAAAGGCTAAAGGCTTGTCTTTTGCATTGCCACCATTCCATTTTATAACCACCAATTGTGATTCGCGCTCACTGCCTTGACCAACACAAAGAAGCGAACCCATGCCTAATTTTTTCATCGATGCTTCGCCTAGAACTTCAACTTCCAAACCATCTTTTTTCAAGGTTTTGCAAATTGCCGCATAGCTTTCTGGATTTAAAATATTTGATGGCTCTGAAACTAAATCACGAACAAAATAAATATTTTTTGCTAAAATTTCTAATTCCAAAAATTCTTTTTTAGCCTTAGCAATATCAGCAACGGCAAAGGTTAAAGATTCAATTTTTAACTCTTTTTCTTTCTTTTTATTTTCAAAATATTTGTTGAAACGATAATTTTGTAAAGTGGCGCCAAATGCCATTTTAGTTAAATCTTCGGCTGATTTTTTGCTGTCAAAAAACACTGTTCCATCTTTAATTTTTGCGCCATTTAAAAATGCCGCAATTCGCGATCCGATTTTTTGGAAATTTTTTTCATCAAGTTTATCTTCAGCTCCAGCTCCTACGACAACAACGATTTTATCATCTAAAGTAACTATTGAAATCTGATTATTTTTACCCGTAAATTCAAAATTATCTTGAGCAAATTTAACCGGTTTTAAATTTGATTTTTTGGTTTGTTCTTCAGTTAAAACCAAAACAGCAACGGAATTTTTAACAGCAGAAAAATCTGCCAATTTGGCAAAATTAATTTTCATAGAAATGATTTTTAATTGAGAGAAAAGTTCTAACGAAGATGAAGCAATTTAAAAACGAAGCACAATTTTGCAATTACCAATTGTCGAAGACAAAAACTATATGAATAAAATTTATTGCGGATGCGCGGCTTTATGATGCGCGTAGCAATTCAAATAAAACTAAATTCAAATGAAGTTTGAATTTAACCAAACATTATGAATGATTACACTTTAATATTCTCATTAATCAGCCTCGGATTTTTTGGCGGTTTTACTCATTGCATTGGAATGTGCGGACCTTTCGTTTTAACTCAGGTCGGCAATCGCCTAAAAAAAACTTCGCTAGAAAATTTTACTGCTTTTCAAAGATTAAAAAATTTAGCGCTGCTGCCTTATCATTTGGGACGCATTACAACTTATTCGATCATCGGATTTTTCTGCTCATTTTTAACCAAAAATATTCAGGATTTTATCGGCTTCAAGATTTTATCGGCTTTGTTTTTATTTGGCGCTTCCATAATTTTCCTAAATTTTTTCTTAAATAATAAACTCATCTCAAGCATGATTTTCAAGAAAATTCGTTTGCCATTTAAATCAAAAATTCTAAAAAATGCCCCTTATTTTTTTGCCAAAAAAACCTCCATTTTATTTCAGAATCCGCAAGGCTTCAAAGGCTATATTCTTGGCGTGGTTTTAGGTTTCATTCCATGCGGTCTTTTATATGCCGCTTTTTTGGTTGCAGCTGCAATCACAAATCCGCTTTTAGCCGCAATTGGAATGTTATTTTTTGGCATCAGCACATTTCCGTCGCTGTTTTTAACAGCTTTAGGTGGTAATGTTTTTACAAAAATTCCAGAATTTAAATTTATTGCTAAAGCTTTGATTTTGCTTAACGCGATCATGCTTTTTTTAATGGCGATAAAACTAATTTTTTAAAAAAACATTTAACAAAATGGCAACAACTCACGCTAGTCAGGAACCTATTTCTTACGATTACAACATCTTAAAATTTTTCACCATCGCCGCAACTTTTTGGGGAATCTTTGGTTTTACAGTTGGAGTTTACATCGCTTTTGAACTTGCTTTTCCGGTGCTAAATTTGGGAGTAGAATGGTTGAGCTTTGGTCGTTTACGCCCACTTCACACTTCTGCTGTAATTTTCGCTTTTGGTGGAAATGTTCTTTTCGCCACCAGTTTTTTCGTTGTTCAACGCACTTGTCAGACCAAACTTTGGGGACATAAAAATTTACATAAATTTATATTCTGGGGCTATCAATTATTCATTTTAATGGCGGCATTCGGATATCTTAACGGCGTAACTCAAGCCAAAGAATATGCTGAGCCAGAATGGTATGCTGATTTATGGCTTCTTATAGTTTGGGTTTGCTATTTTTTAGTTTTTGTCATGACTATAAAAAACCGTCGCGAACCCCATATTTATGTAGCAAACTGGTTTTACCTAGCGTTCATTGTCACAGTTGCCATACTTCATATTGTAAATAATTTATCGATTCCTCTACGCATTGATTCAGCTCATAGCTATCCTATTTTTGGTGGCGTTCAAAGTGCCATGATTCAATGGTGGTATGGTCATAATGCAGTTGGATTTTTTCTAACTGCCGGCTTTATTGGAATTATGTATTACTTCGTTCCAAAACGCGCCGAACGCCCTGTTTATTCTTACAGACTTTCCATCCTGCATTTTTGGTCTTTAATTTTTATATATATTTGGGCGGGACCGCATCATTTGCATTACACGTCACTTCCTGATTGGGTACAAACTTTAGGCATGACTTTTTCAATTATGCTTTGGATGCCTTCTTGGGGCGGCATGATTAATGGTATTATGACTTTGTCCGGCGCTTGGGACAAACTGCGTACCGATCCAGTTTTGCGCTTCTTAATTACCGCCGTTGCGTTTTACGGAATGAGCACTTTCGAAGGTCCGTTAATGGCTATCAAAACTGTAAACTCACTTTCACATTACACCGATTGGACAATCGCTCACGTTCATTCCGGTGCTTTAGGCTGGGTTGCATTAATCAGCTTTGGCGCACTTTATCACATGGTTCCAATTCTGTGGGGCAAGAAAGATCTTTATTCAATAAAGTTAGTGTCAACTCACTTCTGGCTTGCCTCAATTGGCATTGTTTTATATGTTTCTGCAATGTGGATTTCCGGCATCGCGCAAGGCTTGATGTGGCGCTCTTACGACGAAATGGGTTTCTTACAATATTCCTTCGTCGAAACTTTAAAAACCTTACATCCACTTTACATAACTCGTGCTTTGGGCGGACTTTTCTTTTTAATCGGCGGATGTTTGATGGCATGGAATTTTTATAAAACTATTAAAATGAAACGTTAAAAAATTCCATGACTACAAACCTACTAATCGCAATTAAAAACATTGTCGAAAGTCCTTTGTCAAATATAGTTTATCATAATAATTCTTCCAACAGAGCCAATCTTGCGGGAGATTCATTAGAACTTTATATCAAAGACGTTTTCTGCAACTCACTTCAAACAGAAACCACCGCTGAAAAAAATAAAATTTTTTCACAAAATTTTTCCTACATTGGCAACCAAAATAATCCGCCAGATTTAATCATCAGAAATGGTGATGCGATAGAAATTAAAAAAATCGAAAATCTAAATTCTGCAATCGCGCTCAACAGCTCTTATCCAAAAGCAAAATTACACGCGGATAGTCCGATGATTACAAAAAGCTGCAGAGAATGCGAAGATTGGCGAGAGAAAGATATTCTTTATGTAATTGGAGTTGTTGCAAAAGAAAATATTCTAAAATCGCTGTGGTTTGTTTATGGAGATTGTTATGCCGCCGAAAAAGAAATTTATGAAAAAATAAAAAACACAATATCTGAAGGCTTGGAAGAGTTGCCAAATCTTGAACTTGCACAAACAAATGAATTGGGTCGAGTCAATAAAGTTGATCCTCTTGGGATAACTTGTTTACGCATTCGTGGAATGTGGCATATTGATAATCCAAATCGAGTTTTTGATTATCTAACAAAAAATTCTGAAGATGAATTTTCCTTAAATGCCGTACTCTTAAGAAGTAAATATGATTCATTTCCAGTTGAAGATAGAAAAGCTTTAGAAAATTTAAAAAATACAAATTTTTCTATTTCAAACATTAACATCAAATCTCCCAACAACCCTGCCAATTTATTAGATGCAGTTCTAATTTCTTTTGGGAGAAAAATATGAAAATAATCTCACTATTTTCAGGAGCTGGTGGCTTAGATAAAGGCTTTAAAAAAGCCGGATTTAACACAATTTGGGCGAATGAATATGACTCAACAATTTGGGACACTTTCGAACATAATTTTCCAAACACCAAGTTAGAGAAAAAAAGCATCACCAAAGTTCTTTCCAACGAAGTTCCTAATTGCGATGGAATAATTGGCGGGCCGCCATGTCAAAGCTGGAGCGAAGCTGGAGCTGGTCGCGGTATTGAAGATAAAAGAGGTCAGCTTTTTTACGACTATATCAGAATTTTAAATGAAAAAAAGCCTAAATTTTTTCTTGCTGAAAATGTTTCGGGAATTTTGCATCCAAAACACCAAGATGCTTTTCTAAATATTCTAAAAGAATTTAAAAATGCTGGCTACGAGGTTTCTTCAAAACTTTTAAATGCTAATGATTTTGATGTACCGCAAGATCGACTTCGCCTCATCATTGTTGGCTATCGCTTAGATTTGGATAAAAAATTTGAATTCCCAAATCCACAAAAAAATAAGTTGGTTTTGAAAGATGCAATTAGCGATTTGGGCTTAGCAAAGCATGCGCAAGAAGGTAATAAAACAAATGAGGGTGATTTAGAAATTTCAAATCACGAATATATGAATGGTGGATTTTCTACAATTTACATGTCGCGAAATCGCGTGCGCTCTTGGGATGAACCTTCTTTTACAATTCAAGCTGGTGGAAGGCATGCGCCACTTCATCCGCAAGCTCCAAAAATGCAATTTGTTGAGCAAAATAAAAGAATTTTTGTGCCGAATAAAGAACATCTTTATCGCCGTTTGTCAGTTCGCGAATGCGCCAGAATACAAACTTTTCCCGATGATTTTATTTTTAAGTATAAAAATATTGCCGATGGTTATAAAATGATTGGCAACGCCGTTCCAGTTAATTTAGCTTATCATTTAGCAAATAAAATTTTTAACGATTTGAATCAATCTCTAAACCAATAAAAATAAAAATGTTTAATCACGACAAAATTGAGCGTAACTCGATTCTGCTTTTAATCCTTACAGTTATTGTTATTTCAATTGGCGGTCTTGTTGAGATTGCGCCATTATTTCGCATGGAAACTACCATCGAAAAAGTTGAAGGCATGCGACCATATACGCCGCTTGAGCTGCTGGGTTCTAAAATCTATAAACGCGAAGGCTGTTATGGTTGCCACTCGCAACAAGTTCGTGTTTTGCGCGATGAAGTTGAGCGTTATGGACACTACTCTTTAGCTGCTGAAAGCATGTATGATTTCCCTTTCCAATGGGGCTCAAAAAGAACTGGACCTGATTTGGCAAGACTTGGTGGCAAATATTCAGACCAATGGCATGTGCGTCATTTACTCAATCCGCGCGATGTAGTTCCAGAATCAATAATGCCAACTTATCCATTTTTAGTTGAACGCGATGCTCAAATTTCTGGCATTTCTGACGACATGGAAGTTTTGCGCAAACTTGGCGTTCCATACACTGACGAAATGATCCAAAATGCCACGTCCGACGCGGTTATTCAGGCTTCCAATGAAAGAGAAGCCGAAGGTTTGCAAAAGCGTTATGGCGGCAAAGTTAACGTTCATGATTTTGACGGCAATTCAAGCCGCATTTCTGAAATGGATGCTTTAGTTGCTTATTTACAGGTTTTGGGAAGCTTTGTTGATTTTGCAAAATATGAGCCAATCAACTTAAAAAAAGATGAGGTAAAAAAATGATAGATTCTTTCGTTCATTATGCGCCAACCGTTGCGACCATTTTTTTCTTTTTAACTTTCTGCTATATAATTTACGCGGTTTTCAAAAAAGGCACAAAAAAGAAATTCGATAAATATTCAAAAATTCCCCTAAAGGACAAAGACTAGAGAACATGACTGAACACAATAAAACTCCAATCAATCCCGCAACCAAAGAATTAAAAAGCGGGAAAAATCCAAAAACCACGGGACATAAGTGGGATGGAATTTCAGAGTATGATATTCCAGCTCCACGTTGGTGGCTTATAGTATGGGTGATTTGTATTATCTGGTCTTTTATTTATTGGGTTTTTTATCCAACTTGGCCAATTTTTGGCGGCAACACTAAAGGTTCTCTAAATTGGTCCACAGCCTCAGAATTAGCTGAGTCGCAAAAAGAAGTTTCAGCGCAAAGAAGTGTGTTGATTGAAAAAATTTCTAAATCTGATTTTGATCAAATTCAAAAAGATCCTGAATTAATGGAATTTGCCCTGAATGGTGGTCGCGCTGCTTTCAAAGAAAACTGCGCCGGTTGTCACGGCACTGGCGCGCAAGGTGGAAAAGGATTTCCGAATTTAAACGATGACGATTGGCTTTGGGGTGGAAAAATCACTGATATTTATCAAACTCTTCATTATGGCATTCGTTCCTCACATGATAAAACTCGCTTGAGTCAAATGCCTTCTTTTGGTGTTGATAAGATTTTAAATAAAGAAGAAGTGGCAAATGTAGCGGAATATGTGATGTCACTTTCCGATAAATCTTTGAGCAATAAAAAAGGTGAAGAAATTTTCGAAGCTAATTGCGTTGCTTGCCACAAAGCTGGCGGCATTGGAAACCGCGAAGTCGGCGCGCCGAATTTATCTGATGCAATTTGGCTATATGGCGGCAAAAAAGAAGATATAGTTTTCACAGTTACTTACTCTCGTTATGGCGTAATGCCTTATTGGATTGGCAGATTGGATGATACTACGATTAAGCAATTGGCATTGTATGTACATTCACTTGGTGGTGGCGAGAAGTAAGAATCTGACCTTTTAATAAACTAAATGCTAATCGGCTTCAACCAAACAAAATCAGCACTTCTCAAATCCTATCAAACCCAAAAACTTCATCACGCGATTTTATTGCATGGCAAAAAAGGTATTGGTAAAGCTAGTTTTGCTGCTGAACTTGCTAAGGAAATTCTAGGAAAATCTGCCCTCTATCCCGATTTATTATTAATTGAAAAAGAAGTAGAAAAAAAAGAAATTACTGTCGATAAAATTAGAAAAATCGCTGACTTTTCTAATCAAACTTCTGCAATTTCTGCTGATAAATTTATATTAATCGACTCAGCTTGCGAGCTTAATAAATCTGCTTCTAACGCCCTTTTAAAAATCCTCGAAGAACCACGTCCAAATAATTTTCTGATTTTAATTTCGCATAATTTAAACCGCGTTTTACCAACAATTCGTTCACGCTGCCAAATTGTAAAAATTCCCGATTTATCTTTGCGTGATTTCAGCGAAATTTTGCACCAAAATAACCTACAATTTCCTCCGAAAGATTTACAATTTTTATCCGAAATTTTCGATAACTCTCCCGCTGAAGCAATTACGCTGGGATTAGAGCTAACAAGGTTTTACGAGCTTTTTTTAAGATCACTTTACAATAAAAAAATTTCGGAAGAATTGCTAAAAAAAATCTCGGATAAAAATTTTTCTTTCACAATTTTTGAAAAATCTTTTGAGTTTTTTATCAGCCGTTTATTAAAAAGACTTAACGCCGCTCTAGATAATTTTTATTTTGACGAAGAAAAAGTTTTTCTAAATCTCATTCAAAAATACTCTGCGCAAAAAATTTTCATTATTGGTGATGAAGCCTTGAATCTATTGCGAAGAACAACGCAATTAAGTCTCGATAAAAAGCTGAGTTTTATTAATATTTTTAATCAGGTTTGTTACGAATGACCAAAATCTACAAAAGCATCGGCCTGATGAGCGGAACTTCGATGGATGGCATTGATCTCGCCTTAATTGAAAGCGATGGCAAAGAAATAATCAAAAGCAAAAATTTCGATTATCAACCTTACGACAAAGATTTTAAAATTCGCCTTTCCAACTTGATTTACAACTCTCCAAAGCTTTCTGAAATCAAGATTATCGAAAATGAATTAACCGTTTTACACGCTCAATTAGTTAATCGCTTCATCGCCGAAAATAAAATCAATCGCGAAGAAATTGATTTAATCGCATTTCACGGGCACACAATTTTACATCTTCCCGCACAAGGAATTACTTGGCAAATCGGCAATCCATATTTATTGACTCATGAAACTGGAATTAACGTTGTTGCAGATTTTAGAACTCGCGACGTAGTTCTGGGTGGTCAAGGTGCGCCTTTGGTTCCAATTTATCATTTTCATTTATTTAGCAACCGCTCTCGCCCAGCAGCGGTTTTAAATATTGGTGGCATTTCCAATATCACTTATTTTGCGAACAACCAAGAAACAGAAATTGAAGCTTTTGACATCTGCTTCGGCAATGCGCCTTTGGATGATTTGGTGAAGAAAAAATTTAATCTCGATTTTGACGAAGATGGTAAAATTGCCAAAAGAGGAACTATTGATTTCATTTTAGCGGATCGCATTTTGCAAAATGATATTTTTCATAAAAAACCGCCAAAATCTTTTGACCGCGATGATTTTTCAAATTTATTATCGCCAATTAATAGCTTAAAATCTGAAGATGCGTTGGCAACTTTTGCTTACATGCATGCCCGAGCAATTCAGATTAATTTAGATTTTTTAACAAAAAGACCGAAAGAAATTTTTGTTTGCGGAGGTGGTCGAAAAAATGTGGCTTTGATGGATGAAATGAAAAAATGGTTGACAGGAGTTTCAATAAAAGCGATGGAAGAAATTGGATTGAATGGCGATGCGATTGAAGCCGAGGCTTTTGCTTTTTTAGGAATTAGAAGTTTGATTGACTTGCCGATAAGCTTTAGAAATACGACTGGGGTTTTTGGAAATAAAGTGATTGATAAAAATTTTCCAACTTCAGCTTGTGGCGGGGTTTTTTATAAGAATTATTGATGAAATCAAATCAACATATCGTAAATACCTTACCTCCAATCGCCATATTTAAATTATTTTTAGGATCTAAATTTCCAACAACAAATCTAAAATTCTGCTTTTTTTTGACCAAAAAATTTATTTTCTATCCATTACTCCAAAAAAAATTTGAAAAGTAAAATTTATAAATAATTTTAACTTTTTCACAAATATTTTTTTCTAATAACTCATGAAAACCAAAATCTCCGCCTTCACCCTAATCGAACTCTCCGCCGTTATC